>PBSZ01000060.1 GCA_002726445.1 Cellvibrionales bacterium
CATTGGCTGAGACATTGGCTGAAACTTTGGGGTGCAATGCCACCACCGGCAAACTCAATAAAATTTCTTCTTCTAACATATGATCAATATTCAATAAACCTTCGTCTAACACGATAGGTTCATGTGATCGAATACAATTACGTGCCTCTTCATCGTGAGCGACCACTGTGAGTGTCGTCGCAATTTTAAGCGGCACCGTGACCGGTTCTAAACAACGTTGGCAGGCTAAGTCAACAGCCCCATGGATTTCAACACCAATAATCATCTTATTGGATTCATCCACACCAAAGTGCAAGTCTACCTCTACCTTGGCAGAGATTTGCTGGACGACTTCAACCACTCTGGGTAAGCGCACATCAGCCACTAAACCACTCAGCTTAGCCCCACTTTCGACGAGTTTTCTCACGGTGACTTGCTGTGGGAGCGGTTGATTGGGCATAATCGCGGCATTCTATAGGCTTTACAGCCATGTCGTCAATTTCATTTTACTGGATTATTAGCATAAAAACCGCGGATTTAGGCCAATTCTCAGCTAATTTGCGAGATAAAAGCCCATAAGCGCAAAAACTGGCCCTTGGAGAAAAACATGCGCATTGTATTAGGCTCGAGTTCACCCTATCGAGCAGAACTGCTAAAACGAATCATCCCAGACTTTAGCATTGATTCGCCCGCTATCGACGAAACCCCTGTCGCGAACGAGACGGGCCGTCAGCTGACTTTAAGACTGGCCTGCGAGAAAGCCGAAAAAGTGGCAATTCGCTCGCCCCATTCATTGGTCATCGCTTGTGATCAAGTTGCCTGCTTAGCACCCGATGGGCCAAATGAAATCCAACTTGGCAAACCCGGTTCGCATGCCTTAGCCGAGCAACATTTGACCCAATGCAGCGGCAAAACGGTCCATTATCTCACAGCTTGCTGCCTAATCGACACCCAAACAGGGGGCAAACAGCTGTTTGAGGATGAATACCGGCTGCATTTTCGCGCACTCAGCCCTGAACAGATTAACCGCTACCTTCGCCTTGAGAAACCGTTTGATTGTGCCGGCGCCATTAAATCTGAGGGACTTGGCGTGACTTTAATTAATCGCTATGAAGGCAATGACCCAAGCAGCTTAATTGGACTGCCGCTGATTAAACTTAGCCAAGCGCTTGAAAAGATTGGCTTTGATCTGCTAAAAAACTATCCTGGCGAGTAAATATCTATCTTTACCTATCTTTACACAGCCCAGCACCACATTAACATTCAAATCCTGATAATGAACTCATACGGTTTTGGTATGACTCCAGCATAATTAAGCCGTCAAGATATTTACCGCTAACCGCCTTGTAATCGCTCGATTCTCCAGGATAGAGCAGCAGGATAAAATGTCACACTCACATAAACCCGCCTCGGCGGGTTTTTTTTGCCCGCAAATCATACAACTTTAACGTCAGCGTTTTTTAGTCAAGCAGTCTATAATAATCAGTACTCAAGACAGATTATTCAGACAAATATTTATTTAGACCCATTATTTTTTTAAACCAATGATGGATCGCCGCAGCGCCATTACTCTCAAGCCGGCCATCGCTTTAGGTACAGTCATGACTCACCACATTCTAATTATCGATGACGACATTGAACTTTGCGAATTACTCAGCGAATACTTAAGCCATGAAAATCTCCACATCACTTTGATCCATGACGGGCTTGAAGCCATTAACCATTTACAGACTCAACATCAAGACAACAAAGAGTATGACGCAATCGTTCTCGATTTTATGTTACCTGGTTTACAAGGCTTAGATATCTTGCAGCGCCTGCGGCAGTTTTCGTCCACACCGGTACTGATGCTTACCGCTAGAGGCGACGATATTGACCGTATTGTTGGTCTTGAATCAGGCGCCGATGATTACCTACCTAAGCCATGCAACCCTAGAGAGCTACTCGCTAGACTCAGAGCGATACTAAGACGAACCGAAACAAGCCCTATCGCCCAATCGTCGAAAACGGTCTTTGAACTTCATGGCATCCGGCTTGATAGTAGCAATCGGCATGTGAGCATTGATAATGAAACTATCAGCCTCACCAGCGCCGAGTTCAATACCCTGTACGCCTTGATTGGGCGAGCCGGACAAGTCGTCACAAAAGAAGAGTTGACTGAACTGGCTCTGAATAGAAAACACACTCGCTATGATCGCAGTATTGATGTGCATATTAGCAGCATTCGAAAGAAGATTGCCGTCTATCGAGACCAGCTTGAACTGATAAAGACAGTGCGCGGTTCGGGTTATATTCTTATAAGAGACATAAACGCATAGATCGTGATTAACCGACAACCTTGCGCCTCTCCTTGCAAGATTGCAGAAAAACCAATGGGAAATGGGTAGCACTCAATATGCTGAGTTTGTACTGGAAAATATTTATTGGCTTTTGGTTTTCGAGCCTAATCTTAGGTAGCGGCGGTGTGTTTTTAACGCATCGCTTAAACCAACAAAGCCCCAGCGATTTACAAGGCTTAGCGCCAGTAAAAATTATCGATCGATCGGTTTTTATTGCACGACGACTGCCTGAAGAAATCGACGCATGGCAGCGCCAGCTAGCCGAAAATGACATTCAACTGTTTGTTCTTTACACCGAAAAAAGCCCCCTAAGCCGCCCCCTATTCAGCCCTGAAATAAACGCCTTATTTGCGGCGCTGAACGATAGCCATTACAGCAACGAAACCAGCTTAACGCGATTGAGAATAGGCCGAAAAGAGCGTTCTATTAACGGTCAGGAAATTCAATTCGTACTGGATATGCCAAGCCCCAACGTATTTAAAGCGCGTGAAATATTGAATAGCGTCGGCACCCAGTTAGTGCTGGGCTTATTAATCAGCGCCCTGGTCTGCTATATTCTCGCCCGTTATCTCACTCGCAATATCGAACAACTGAGTTTAGCCGCGCGCGCACTCGCGAAAGGGGACTTAAGCGTTCGCGCTCGCCTATCAAACTTAAGTAGAAATGATGAACTGTCAAATCTGGGTCATGATTTTAATCAAATGGCGACAGCGCTTGAGGCAAGCAAAGAAAATCAAAACCGATTAATCAGAGACATCTCGCATGAATTACGCTCACCGCTGGCACGACTGCAGATTGCTTTAGAAATTGCCCGTCAAAAAGGCAATAGCGATGAGCTCAATCGTATTGACAGAGAATCGCAACGGCTTAACGAATTAATCGGCCAGCTATTAGCGATGCCTGATGATGACGCCCCACTTAACGACACCGTTGACTTAGTTGAACTGATGGATTCAATTATTGAAGACTGCACGATTGAAGCCGAAGTCAAACAAGTCAAACTCACATTGGAAACTGATCTCGAGGAGGTCTTAGTCGCAGCCACGGTCGAACAGCTCCATAGTGCATTTGAAAATATTATTCGCAATGCCATTCACTACACGCGCGACAAGAGCCAAGTGAAAGTTTTCATCTCACTTCAACCAGGATACGACGCGGCCATAGCTGTTGGTATTATTGACCAAGGACCCGGGGTACCAGATCAAGATATCGGCCATATATTTGAACCGTTTTATCGCGTTGATCGAGCACGCAATCGAAATACCGGCGGCTATGGCATTGGCCTTGCCATTGTTCAACGCGTGATTACGCGACATGCGGGGCAAGTAACAGCCAGTAATACCGATGATGGCCTGTGCGTCAATGTGACGCTGCCAGCACTCGCTATCAGGGATGATTAATCACGTTCAATGCCATTGTGAAATGATTCACCGCAGTTGCGGCGCCATCATCGATCGAACCCCTATAGCAAAATAGGTTCCGATCCGTTTTGCAAACTGCTCAAAGGGATTTGGCTCAACCGTATAGTCAATCACATCCTCAACCCCAATAACCTCTCTAGCCACATAGCCGGCACTGCCTAAGCCATCGATCAAACCCTTGGCCAACGCTCCTTCACCCGTCCAGATCAAACCAGAAAAGATCGCCGGATCATTAATCAATCGCTCGCCGCGACCGGTTTTAACAACTTCAATAAACTGCGCATGAGTTTCAGCTAAGACCGACTGCCAAAACGTCACATCCCGCTCCTTTTCGGCACTGAATGAATCTAAGAAGGCCTTACTTTCGCCGGCACTGTAAATACGGCGCTCAACACCCATTTTTTCAATTAATTTTTCAAACCCAAAGCCTGCACTAATGACACCAATAGAGCCGACCAAGCTCGCTTTATCCGCGTATATTTCATCAGCCGCAGACGCCACATAATAGCCACCTGAGGCACCGAGATCAGCGATCACTGCATACAACTTCTTCTCAGGATAAAGCGCTTTAAGCCGATAGATCTCATCATTAATGTAACCCGACTGCACCGGACTGCCGCCGGGCGAGTTGATGGAGAGGATGACCGCTTTTGAACTGCCGTCAGCAAAGGCATCACGCAGTCCCGCCACAACCGTATTGGCATTAGCGGGGGCATCAGCGGCAATGACGCCATCGAGTGAAACCAATGCCACATGCTCGTCATATACCGGTCCTAAACTAGACTCTTTTGGTAGTAAAGATGCGATAATCACAAATAAATAGACAAAAGTTAACAACTTAAAAAAGATTCCCCAGCGTCGAGCCTTGCGCTGCTCGGTGACAGAGGCCGTTGCGACCTTTTCCAAAATCTGCCATTCAGGTTTGGTCGCCACTGGACCTGAGTCACTTTCATTCGATGAGCTTGATTGAAACACCGGCGTTATCTCCCTTTTAATGATTCATAATACATACGAGCAGTGATCGCTTAAGGTTTACCGCCATCAGCTCGTCTTTTGTCTTGATCAGACGCCCAAAACACTAACTGATCGAAGCTACTGATTATAATAACGGGGGCAAAGGCCGCTAAACATGCCGTGCTATGCATACCCCAATCGACACCGATGCTGGCCATCCCGATGCGTTGTGCCATCTCGAGATCATAGCTGGTATCACCAACCATGACAGCATCAGCAAGAGATGTGCCCGTTTCATCGAGCAGTTGCTGCAACATCATAGGGTCCGGTTTAGACGCCGTTTGATCAGCCGTTCTCGAGGCAACGAACATCGCTTCAAGCCCGTCAGACACTAACAAGCGATCGAGTCCTCTTCGGCTCTTACCCGTCGCAACGGCTAATGTATGCCCTCTCGATTTCAAATCGGCTAGCGTTTGAAGCGCATTAGGGAAAAAACGTGTAGCACCGTGCTTATCTTTTAAACGACCATAATGGGCCGAATAATGCGTAGCAAAGGTTTGGTAGTCCGATGCGGCCTTTGCCGGGTAAAGGGCTTCAGCCGTTTGTTGTAAACCAAGGCCAATCATGTCGGCACATTGCTGGTCAGTTCTGACAGGCCAATTCAGGCCTTCAATGGTCGCCTGCATCGACTCAACAATTTGCTCGCGACTGTCGGCTAAAGTGCCATCCCAATCAAAAATAAACAACACAATAATATCCCATGACAATCATAAGCCTCTAAAAAGCAGAAAACACCCTATAAACTGGCCAATAATGTCTTCCAATGATCAGGCAAATCGCATTCTACCTGCAATTGGCCTTCGCCATAAGCGATATCAATAGCGGTAGCATGTAAAAATAAGCCCTTAAAGCCCTGCTGTGCCAATCCTTGATTCACCGCTTGAAGGCCGTATTTAGGGTCGCCGCACAAAGGATGCCCTGCGACTTTTGCATGCACGCGAATCTGATGGGTTCGTCCCGTTATCGGCATTGCCTTCACGAGGCTGAAGTTGGCAAACGCTTCTACACATTGAAACCGCGTTTCGGAAGGCTTTCCATCTGCTGCTGCAACCACGATACGCTCGCCTGACTGAAGCACATTTTTTCTTAACGGCGCATTGATAACGTCTAAACCAGCTGGCCATCGGCCCGTGGCTAAGGCCATATAAGTCTTTTGTGCTTGTTTGTCCCTTAGTGCCGCATGACAAGCCAATAATGCTGAGCGTTTTTTAGCCACAACAAGGCAGCCAGAGGTATCTCGATCAAGCCGATGCACTAATTCTAAAAATTTACACTCTGGGCGAATTTGACGTAAAGCTTCAATCAGCCCAAGTGATAGACCACTGCCACCGTGAACCGCTAAGCCTGCAGGTTTGTTGATGACGAGCAACTGATCGTCTTCAAACAGAATAGAGCCGTTTAATAATTGTTCAAACTGAGGCGAAACGCCAGGAAGAACTGGCTTTGGCGAAATCTTAACCGGCGGTATCCTAACGACATCTCCCTCAATTAGGCGATAACTTTGCTTAACTCTGCCCTTATTTACGCGAACTTCGCCCTTCCTGAGAATTCGGTACAAGCGCGAGCGGGGTAAATTACGTAACCTAGCCATCAAAAAATTATCCAAGCGCTGGCCGGCATGATCGGCATCAATCGTGACCATTTCAACACTTTTTTGTAATATTTCGGTCAAAAATCATACCCTTAGATCAAATGAATGAGGCCAAAAAACAATTCGGCAATAAAATAATAGGCAATTGAGGTACTTGGAGGATAATGTTAACATAGAACTTGATCAGGTTATGCGACTCTTGTTAGTCTGTCGAATCAGTGCTTCATCCCGCGATGCTGATAAGAGTTAATACCATTGATTTGCTTAATCTGGTCAACGTACAAAACGAAGTAGACTATACTGATGATCGCTAGTCATAAATATGTCATGACAGCGACAGGTATTTACATGATTAAGAAGAAAAAAGCGTTGCTAAGTCGCGCTAGAAACTAAACTTCTTAAAGCAACAGTGATGACAATAATCACAAACAATATTTCGAAAATTCTCGTCTTTAGGTCAAAACTAAAAAACAGAATTTTCAACGGTTTTGCATAAATCATACAGCCTCTATTCGAGCGTGAACATGATTTAAGCATGATCACGGTTCCACTACTGGCGAAAAGCCAACATGAACCAAATGACCGCTCACAACTTATGGCATGAATGACATATCGTCTAATCAATCATGAAAATTCATGGGTAAAAAGAGCAAAACAAACATACCTTACTTGTTAGTTATCAACAAGTTTAGGATTTAAACGTAACAGTAACAATTTTAGTAGTACACAGTGGTACCCTTTTAGACGGGAACTCAAGAACCGATTCTTGTCTAAGCACATTGATAGCCATGACTTAATTGTTAGTCATCGCTTATCAACGTTAGCTAACCGGCCAACACGCTGGTAGCCAAAAAACGGAAAGAGCGAATCACGCCAACGTTTTTAACGACGTGTCTAAGTTAACACTGAGTAATTGAAGTATTTGAGTTGTCGGATTAATTAACGCCAATGAGAGTGGCGTTTTCTTGAGATAGAGTAAGACGTGGAACCATTTTTTCTTTTCACGCAACAAAGACCGATAACCGCAGTGCACTGCATTGCCAACAGGACAATTAAGCGTTAGCTAGTTTTTTTTATGCTAGCAGCTAATGACAGCAAGACTTGCTAAATGGTCAGGGCAACACAGACACCCGAACTTTAGCTTGATAGGGCTTACCTAGCCTCTTGCCTTAGGCCATTTGCTGGTCACTCACGGCTATGAATCGCCTCTGTATAACGTGATTCAACCGTTGCATTAGTTTTTTGCTTGTTGCCTGCTGTAACCTTACTTCAATTCCTCATTGCTAGCCCCGACACTCGTTGGCCCCTTCTCTTTTTCTATGCTCACAATTCTGTGAATGGCATCTTTGGCATAGCAGGCTATTACTCGCGAATTTTCGCAAGTACTACCTATAGGAATAAGAGAGAACATTATGAAACGCATGCTTATCAACGCAACACAACCAGAAGAACTTCGTGTCGCTATGGTCGATGGCCAAAAACTGTATGACCTCGACATTGAAAATCGCACCCGGGTTCAAAAAAAGGCCAGTATCTACAAAGGGAAGATTACCCGAGTAGAGCCAAGCTTAGAGGCCGCTTTTGTTGATTTTGGCGCTGAACGACATGGGTTTTTACCCTTAAAAGAGATTGCTCGCGAGTACTTTTACCGCTCACCGCCTAATTCTCAGGGCCGCATGAAAATAAAAGATGTGGTCAAAGAAGGAACAGAGGTCATTGTTCAAGTTGAAAAAGAAGAGCGCGGCGGCAAAGGCGCGGCTTTAAGTACCTTTATCAGTCTAGCTGGCCGTTACATGGTCCTAATGCCGAATAATCCTAAAGCCGGCGGTATTTCTCGTCGCATTGAAGGTGAAGAACGAAGTCAGCTAAAAGATGCGATGAGTGATCTTGAAATCCCTAAAGGCATGGGTGTTATCGTGCGCACAGCCGGAATAGGTAAAAGCTCGGAAGAGCTGCAGTGGGACTTGAGTTACCTGCTAACCATTTGGGAGGCCGTACAAGGTGCCTCTGAACAGAAACCTGCCCCCTTTTTACTGTTTCAAGAAAGCAATGTTATTGTTCGTGCAATTCGTGACTACGTGCGCAAAGACATTGGCGAAGTATTAATTGACGGTGCAGATGCTTACTACGAAGCCTCGCAGTTCGTCAGCATGGTAATGCCGCATTACGCCAAAAAAATCAAACAGTACTCTGACGAAATCCCTCTCTTTAACCGCTACCAAGTTGAAAGCCAAATTGAAACCGCCTTTCAGCGAGAAGTGCAACTGCCATCGGGCGGTTCGATTGTTATTGATCCGACTGAAGCTATGGTTGCTATCGATATTAACTCAGCCCGAGCAACCCGTGGCGGTGATATTGAAGAAACTGCACTGCAAACTAACCTAGAAGCGGCGGATGAAATCGCTCGCCAATTACGCCTTCGAGATATGGGCGGCTTGATTGTCATCGATTTTATCGACATGTCATCGAACCGAAACCAACGTGCGATCGAAAACCGCATGCGCGATGCATTAGAGGCTGATCGTGCGCGCGTACAAGTTGGCCGTATTTCACGGTTTGGTCTGCTCGAAATGTCACGCCAACGACTACGGCCTTCGCTGGGCGAAACGTCTGCCATCGTCTGCCCTCGATGCGATGGTCAGGGTACCATTAGAGATACCAAATCATTGGCGCTGGTTATTTTGCGCTTAATTCAAGATGAAGCACAAAAAGAGCGCAGCGCTGAAATTCGTGCCATGGTGCCCGTCGATGTCGCCACTTACCTATTAAATGAGAAACGCTCAGCCATTCGTTCAATCGAAAAAACCAATCAATTGCGCGTACTCGTGATTCCCAGCC
>PBSZ01000061.1 GCA_002726445.1 Cellvibrionales bacterium
GAACAATTACAGATTCAGCGTGACGCCCAGAAAGAGGTGATTGCTTCTTCAGATGTGGTGATTACCACCGCCCAAGTTTTCGGTCGTAAGCCGCCAGTGATTGTACCACGCGAGTTTGTTGAAGGCATGAAGCGTGGCAGTGTGGTCATAGATATGGCGGCCGAAAGTGGCGGTAATGTTGAGGGCTCTGCGCCGGGTGAAGTGGTTGAGCTTAACGGCGTAAAAATAGTGGGTACAGGTAACTGGCCAAATTCAGTGCCACGCGACGCTTCGCAAATGTATTCAAGTAATCTGTTCAGCCTGGTTAGCGAATTCTGGGATGATGAAGCTAAAACAGTTGTTTTGGATTTTGATAATGATTTGATTGGCTGCGTGATTACACACAACAATGACATCGTTAATCAAACTATCGCTAATATTCGTTCTGGAGACCAGTAAGTATGGACATCATTAATTTAGTTTTCGTTTTTGTTCTTGCCATATTTCTTGGCGTTGAACTGATAAACAAGGTTCCATCAACATTACACACTCCGTTGATGTCTGGTTCTAATGCAATATCCGGCATAACGCTAGTGGGAGCTTTAGCGCTGGCTGGGTCAGATAATGAAATAGTGAGTATCCTTGGCGCGGTAGCGGTTGGCTTTGCGACGATTAATGTGATTGGTGGTTATATGGTGACGGATCGCATGCTGGCAATGTTTAAAAAGAAAGAAGGCGGTGATGGCAAATGAGTACTGAAATAATTGATTTAGTTTATATTGCTGCCGCTATTTTATTCATAGTCGGTCTGAAATTTCTTGGCTCTCCTGCGACCGCTAGAAAAGGTAACGTCATTTCTTCTATCGGCATGGCAATCGCCGTTATTGCTACCCTGTTTACCAAGGGGCTTAACTTTGAATTGATCATTGGTGGCTTTGTCATTGGTGGCTTAATTGGTGCAGTAGTGGCCCGAAAAGTTGAAATGACATCGATGCCTGAGATGGTGGCCTTATTCAATGGTTTTGGTGGTTTAGCCAGTTTATTTGTCGGTTGGTCAGCGCTAAAGGCGACCGCTTCGCCCGAAGTATTCTTTTTGGTGACGGTATTCCTTTCAATTTTGATTGGCGGTTTAACGTTTACGGGTTCATTGCTGGCTTACGGCAAGCTTAGCGAGAGAATTTCTGGCCGCCCCTTTGTTTATGCGGGCCAACGAATTGTTAATAGCGGTATTTTGCTTGCAGTAGTGGTCTGTGCGGTGTTGTTTATTCAAAATCCTGCCGATCAAAACTGGCTATATCTCGCTGTCGGCTTATCGTTGCTATTAGGTGTTATGTTCGTTTTACCCATCGGTGGCGCCGATATGCCAGTGGTTATTTCTTTGTTGAATAGCTTTTCAGGCATTGCCGCGGCCGCGGCTGGATTTGCGATTGGCAATATCTTATTGATTGTCGCGGGCTCCTTGGTAGGTGCCAGCGGTATTATTTTGACGAATATCATGTGTAAGGCTATGAACCGCTCATTATCGAATGTGCTGTTCTCAGGTTTTGGTACGGTTAGCACCAGTTCTGGCCCTGTGATTGAGCAAGGCGAAGTGAAGCCCATGTCAGCTGACGATGCTTACTATGTTCTCGAGGCGGCCAGCAGCGTGGTAGTTATTCCCGGTTACGGGATGGCAGTGGCTCAAGCCCAGCACGTGGTTAAAGAACTGCAAGAACTATTGGAGCATAACGGTGCTGAAGTCGTTTACGCGATTCACCCGGTTGCGGGTCGTATGCCCGGCCATATGAATGTGTTGCTTGCCGAGGCAGATGTCCCTTATGATTTGTTGCTAGAGATGGATCAAATTAACCCAAGAATGGAAACTTTTGATGTGGCTATTATTATCGGCGCCAATGATGTGGTTAACCCTGCGGCCCGCGAAGTGGAGTCTAGTCCTATCTATGGTATGCCGGTGATCAATGCCGACCAAGCCCAGACGGTGTTTGTTCTTAAGCGATCAATGGCTTCTGGTTTTGCTGGCATTGATAATCCATTATTCTTTAAAGAAAATACCCGCATGTTATTTGGCGATGCCAAAGAAACCTTAGGTAACTTAGTCAAAGCCTTTGATTAAGCGTTGCCGCCAATGAATAAAAAAAGCGCCTTAAGGCGCTTTTTTTATTCTGTAGCTTTTTTTATTCTGTAATAGTGGTTAATTAAGGCTGGATCGAATGTAGCCGGCTAATCGAGAGGTTGCTTGGCTTGCGGCGCGCCGCTCATAGACCAAACTAATATCAATGGAACCCAGATCCGGTAAGCGCTCGGACTTGCCGTAGCGCTCGATCGCCTCTAAGCCATCGGGAATAGTGCTTTGAGCGAGCACGGTAATCCCTAATCCCTCACTAATAGCCGCTTGAATGCCCGACAAGTCAGGGTTGGTATGAATGATTCGCCATGGTTGCTTAATCTTATCTAAGGCTTTTAGTGCGCGTTTGCGATATAGGCAGCCGTCTTGGGCCAGAACCAGCGGTAATTTATCTTGGCGATCATTGAGGTAGTCTTTTTTGCCCACCCAAACTAACCGATCAGATTTAATAAGACCTTTACGTTTGGCCGAGGGTTTGTCGTGCAGGCCTAAAATTAAATCATATTGTGCTCGTTGTGGTTCTGACAGCAAATTGCGGCTCAGGTCACTCAATACTTCTAGGGTGACTTGCGGATAAGACTGAGCGAAACGACCGATTATTTTGGGCAGCAAAGTGGTGGCAAACTCACTGGGAATCCCCAGTTTAATTTGTCCCGCCAATTCGGGCTTGGCGAATTGATTCAAAAGCTGGTCGTTGAGCGCTAAAATAGTCTTAGTATCCTCGTAGATTGCTGCGCCTGCATCCGACAGGCTCAGCTGTTTGTTGAAGCGCAGAAATACCTCAACGCCCAAATGCTCTTCGAGTTTTTTTAGCTGCAGGCTAATGGCCGGTTGTGAGCGGCCTAGATGGTCGGCAGCGGCGGTCACCGAGCCAAGGTCGGCGGTGGCGACAAAGGCTCTTAAAGCGTCCATCGATAAATTTCTCATATTTAAATTCCAAATGTATTTATCAGTACTATTAATTTAACAAATAGATTGGATTAACGCTACAATAGCTTTTATCAACATGAGTAGCCCGTTTCATAGGTGACTTTCATTGTCTTTAACCTTTTTATTACCAACGAGATAAACCATGGCGCTGTTTACCGCTTGCTACGACCTTCACCTTGCCGCTGGCGGCAAAATGGTTGAATTTGCCGGTTATCAGATGCCGGTGCAATACAGCGATGGTATTTTAACAGAGCACTTGCATACGCGCAGTCAGGCTGGCTTATTTGATGTATCGCATATGGGCCAGGTGATTGTTGAGGGGGTTAACAGTGTCGCAGAGTTAGAAGCGGTGCTACCCATCGATGTGGCGGCGCTATCCATTGATCAGCAAAGTTATGCGGTACTGACGAATCAGACAGGTGGCATCTTAGATGATCTGATTATCACACGGCTTGCTGAAGATAAATTTATGCTAGTGGTCAATGCCGCCTGTAAACAAGCCGATATTCGCTATCTCCAACAACAGTTAACCAGCAGTGCGCTTGTTTATCAGGATCAGCAGGCTTTACTGGCTTTACAGGGCCCGCTTGCCGCGCAGGTGCTGAGAGGTTTAGCGCCCGAGAGTGCCGATCTAATATTTATGCACGGCGCTGCAATGGAGATCAATGGCCAGCCATGTTACATCACGCGGTCGGGCTATACCGGCGAAGATGGCTTTGAAATTTCTACTGATAATCAGCACGTTGTTTCCTTGGCGAATAGTTTGTTAGAAAACAGCGCGGTTAAATGGGTGGGCTTAGGTGCGCGCGACTCACTGCGATTGGAAGCGGGGCTTTGTCTCTATGGCCATGATATGGATACGCATAGCAGCGTAGTTGAAGCAGGCCTTGGTTGGAGTATTAGTCGTAGCCGTCGGGCGAATGGCGATAAAGCAGGGGGCTTTCCCGGCGCTGATACGCTCTTTGCCCAGTCACAAAACACTGTTCAGCGTCGTCGAGTCGGCTTTACTGTCGACAGTCGTGCACCGGTACGCGAGGGGGCGGAAGTGGTTGATCAAGATCAGCAAACGATTGGTGTTGTGACTAGCGGCGGTTTTTCTCCAAGCCTCAGCGCGCCGATTGCGATGGGCTATATCGATACTGACTTTGCTAAGCCTGGCGATCAAGTTCAAGCTTTAGTAAGAGGCAAGCTTAGGCCTATGACCGTGACTGCCTTGCCTTTTGTTGCACAAAACTATCACCGTTAAATCGTCACTTTATAAATATTGTTTGAGAGCGCGAAAACTATGACTGAAACACTGTTGCAAGAACCGATGACTGAGACTTACTCAAGCGATCATACCGATCAACTAGCGGTTTCGCAGACGCCAGAATTACCCTTAGAAGGGTTTGAAGCGCGCCATATTGGTTTAACCGCCGGAACAGAAAAAAGTGACCACCAGCGAATGCTCGAAGCCCTAGGCTACAGCAGTATGGAATCGTTTATTACCGACGTTGTGCCGGCCAGTATTTATCAGCAGGGCGGATTGAATTTACCCGATGCACTGAGTGAAGCAGAGGCTTTGAGCACCTTAAAAGCGATTGCGAAAAAGAATTTACCGTTTCGGTCTATGATCGGTCAGGGCTATTATGCCACTGAAACCCCCACGGTGATTTTACGAAATATCTTAGAGAGCCCCGCTTGGTACACCGCCTATACACCCTATCAGCCTGAAATATCACAGGGTCGATTAGAGGCATTACTCAATTTCCAAACCATGGTTTGCGACCTTACCGGCATGGATATTTCTAATGCCTCCATGCTAGATGAGGGCAGTGCGGCGGCTGAAGCGATGAGCTTAGCCAAGCGCTCGGCAAAAAATAAGTCGAACACTTTCTTTGTTGACCAAGACTGTCTGCCGCAGACCATCGAGGTGGTGAAAACAAGAGCCCATGCCGCGGGTTATGAGCTGTACATTGGCGACCCTAAAACGAAAGCAAATAGCGCTGATTATTTTGGCTTGTTACTGCAATACCCCGGTTGTTCCGGAGAAGTGACCAACTTTGAGCAGGTGATAGAGAACGCGCATGCGCATAAATCATTAGTCATTATGGCGGCCGATATTATGTCGCTGGTGATTTTAAAATCTCCCGGTCAGCTAGGGGCCGATGTGGTGGTCGGTAACAGCCAGCGGTTCGGTGTACCGGTAGGTTTTGGTGGTCCCCATGCCGCATTCATGGCAACCAAAGAGCGCTTTCAGCGATCGTTACCGGGCCGCTTAGTCGGTGTGTCGATTGACAGTGACGGCAAGCCCGCTTATCGATTGGCATTGCAAACCCGCGAACAACATATTCGTCGAGAGAAAGCGACGTCAAACATTTGCACGGCTCAAGTATTACTGGCGGTGATTGCTTCCATGTATGCCTGTTACCATGGCCCGGCAGGCTTACGAAAAATTGCCTGCCGGATTCATCGCTTGACAACGATTGCTGCCAGCGGCATTAATCAGCAAGGTTTCGCGGTTGAAAACCAGTATTTCTTTGACACCCTGACCATCAATACCGGCGCGCAAACACAGCTTATTTATCAACGAGCATTGGCGGCTAAAATAAATTTACGTCGAATCAGTGACACGCAGTTGGGTTTTTCAGTCGATCAGGCGAGCACTGAGCAAGAGATCGAATTAATCTGGCGTTTGTTCGCGCCCACCATGCAGCATTCTTTTGCCGGTATTGCCGAGACGGCAGCAATTGATTACTCGGCCGCTCAGTATCGTGACGATGCAATTTTAACCCATCCGGTGTTTTCGAAGTATCAATCGGAAACAGAAATGCTGCGCTATATTCGTCGCTTGTCGGATAAAGATTTAGCCTTAGACCGCACCATGATCCCGTTGGGTTCCTGCACCATGAAGCTGAACGCCAGCAGTGAAATGATTCCGGTGACTTGGCCGGAGTTTGGCAGCCCTCATCCCTTTGCGCCGGCTGAACAAGTGCAAGGTTACCAGCAGATGATCGCCGAGCTGGAGCAAATGCTGGCTGAGTGCACCGGCTATGATGTGGTCTCGCTGCAACCCAATGCAGGCTCACAAGGTGAGTTTGCGGGCTTACTGGCCATTGCCGCTTATCATAAAAGTCGCGGCGATGAGCAGCGTAATATTTGTTTGATTCCCAGTTCAGCGCACGGCACGAATCCCGCTTCAGCGCAGATGTGTAATATGAAAGTGGTGGTGGTTAACTGCGACAGCGACGGCAATGTCGATCTCGAAGATTTGCAGCAAAAAGCCGAGCAACATTCAAAGCAGTTAGCGGCCTTAATGGTCACCTACCCGTCAACACACGGTGTGTTTGAAGAGCAAATTAAAACCGTCACCGCCTTAATCCATCAACATGGCGGCCAAGTTTATGTTGATGGCGCCAACTTAAATGCCATGGTGGGTCTCTGCGGTCCTGGTGACTTTGGCGGCGATGTGTCGCATTTGAACTTGCATAAAACGTTTTGTATTCCCCATGGCGGCGGCGGTCCGGGTGTCGGTCCTGTGGCAGCGAAAGCGCATTTGGCGCCTTATCTGCCAGCGATAGCTTCCGCCAAGGATTCAAGCGCAGATGCTTCGCGGCCACAGGTCTCCAGTGCACCTTATGGTTCGGCCAGTATTTTACCAATTAGCTGGATGTACATGCGAATGATGGGTGCATCGGGCTTACGGCGCGCGACCGAAGCGGCGATTCTTAGCGCTAATTATATTGCTTACCGCTTAGCTGATGCCTACCCAGTGTTATACACGGGCAATAAGGGGCTGGTGGCCCATGAATGCATTATTGATTTACGGGGTATTAAAGAATCGACGGGTATTGCGGTTGAAGATGTGTCAAAGCGATTGATTGACTACGGTTTTCACGCACCCACCATGTCATTTCCCGTGGCAGGCACCTTGATGATTGAACCAACCGAAAGTGAAGCTAGGTGCGAGCTCGATCGTTTTTGTGACGCCATGCTGGCGATTAAAGCCGAAATTATGCAGGTGGCTGATGGCCAGTGGCCGTTAGACGATAATCCACTGGTGAATGCACCGCATACCGCAGAGCAGTTAATCGCTGACCAGTGGCAGCACGGTTACTCGCGCACTGAGGCGGCCTACCCGTTGGCAGCGTTACGACAGGATAAATATTTCTCACCGGTGGCGAGAATTGACAATGTCTATGGCGATCGTAATTTGGTTTGCGCCTGTCCCAGTATCGAGGATTACCGCTAGGCAGCCTACAGACAGTAAATAGGCAGATCTGAACGCCATTTCGGCGCGTAAAATCTCCAACATGGCTGATATTGTTATCAGCCATGAGGTCCAAGGCTTGGTGCCGAGACCTTATTTCAGTGAATTTGCGCGATTTAACCGTTTTTATCGATTTTAGGCCGTATTTGCGCTTTCGAATCGGCTTGCAATCGTTATAATTGCGGCGCTCAATTGAGGCTAAAGCCATCATTGAATCACCGTTTATGAGGGTACTGTTGTGAAAAAATTCAATCTAATGTCCAGCGTTCGTCATGTATCGGCATTGGCTTTAATGCTCATGCTGTTATTGTCTGCAGTGACGACAGCAGGCCCTGTTGAAGACGGTATCATCTCGCGTATTCAGGCCGTTGGTGATATTTGTATTGAAGGCCATGCTTGCGCAGAGGCCTTAGTGGTCGCGCCTAGCGGACCTCGTTCGGCAGAAGAAGTGTATAACTCGGGTTGCATGGCTTGCCACACATCGGGTGCTGCTGGCGCACCAATGTTTCGCGATGCTGGCGCGTGGTCGACCCGTTTAGCCAAAGGTGTGGATATGCTTTACAGTAATGCTATCAATGGTATCGGCGCTATGCCGGCCAAGGGTCTATGCCCCACATGTTCGGATGAAGAGATTGAAATTGCGGTCGATTATATGCTGGAAGGTATCTAATCAAAGCAGCGATTGGCGTCATAGGGCTTAGTGGCTTAATCAAATAAGCCTCTTAAGCTTTCTAAGGTTTGCGCGCCTTTGGCTTTATTCGCAACGCCATCATCGGCATCATTAAAGCCTCTTTTGTGCAGGTCATCACTGGGCAATTCCTCTAAAAAACGACTGATTTGACATTGCAATGTCTCGCCAAACTGTTTGCGGGTACGGGCGCAGGTTAAGGCCAGCGTTTGCTGTGCGCGAGTAATGCCCACATAGGCTAAGCGGCGCTCTTCCTCGATATTGGCTTCGTCGACACTGTTGCGATGCGGTAAGATCTGCTCCTCGAAACCCATGATAAAGACGTGCGGGAATTCTAAGCCCTTGGCGGCATGCAGGGTCATAACCTGTACCTTGTCATCGGCCTGCTCTTCTGACTGTTGGTCGAGTAAATCCCGTAATAATAGCTTTTTAATCACATTTTCTAAGCTGGCTGTTTCTTCTGTGGCGTCTGCCTCTGGCTGTGAATCGTCCACTGGTTTACGCAATTCTTTGGCGATGGAGTTAATTAAGAAGTGAATGTTTTCCATCCGACGTTCGGCCACGACAGTGCTGCTGCTGTTTTGATGCAGCCAGCCTAAGTAATCAATGTCGTCGAGCATCTCATCGATGGCCTGACGGGCAAAGCCATTATCAATTTGTCGCTGTAGGCCGCTAAACCAATCACTGAGACGTTTCAACCGGTCAAAGCTGGCGGCTGGCAAGGCTTGTTGTAGGCCAATTTCATTAATCACTGAGAACAGGCTGGCGTTGCGTTGATTGGCGTATTGTCCCAGCGTCTCTAGAGTGCTGATACCGATCTTACGGCGGGGCACATTGACGATTCTTAAAAAGGCGGCATCATCATCAGGGTTAACCAATACTCGCAGGTAGCACATAATATCTTTAATTTCGCTACGGGCAAAAAAGGACGTGCCGCCGGTCAGGTGATAAGGAATTTGTTTGGCTTGAAATTTGAGCTCAAGCAACTTTGATTGATGGTTGCTTCTGACCAATACCGCAAATTGCTTAAATCGTGCGGCGCGCAATAATTTCTGTTCAATAATCTGATTAGCGATTAACTCGGTTTCCGCCTCTTCATTCGCGACTTGAATCACCTCGATGGCGTCACCCAGCCCCTTTTCACTCCATAATTGCTTGTCGTAAATGTGCGGGTTATGTTCGATTAAGGCATTAGCTGCGCGCAGAATCCGATTGGTTGAACGATAATTTTGCTCGAGCTTAATGACTTTGAGCCCCTTAAAGTCGGACTCCAGTTGCACGAGATTTTCAGGATTCGCCCCGCGCCAGGAGTAAATCGACTGATCATCGTCGCCCACCACAGAGAGTTTGCCTCGATCGCCCACCAGCAGTTGAACAAGACGGTATTGGCTGGTGTTCGTATCTTGGTACTCATCAACCAGCAGATAGCGAATTTTCCCCTGCCAACGCTGACGAACTTGTTCATTATTTTCAAGCAGTTGAACCGGTAATGTGATCAAGTCATCAAAATCAACCGCGTTGTAGGAAGTAAGCGCTTGCTCATAACGCCTATAAAGTTCTACAATTCTAGCTTCTTGTGGGCTTTCAGCTTTTCCAATTAAGGTTTCGGGGTGCTGACATTGGTTTTTCCAGTGAGAAATTTGCTGCTGTGCCAGGTCGGTGATATCGGCGGCCGCATCACTGTGATCAAGCAGTAATTCCTTGAGTAAGGCTTTGCTGTCTTGGTCATCGAAGATAGTAAAGCCTGATTTACGCCCGACAGCATGGGCCTCACGTTGAATGATTTTGAGGCCTAAGTGATGAAAAGTGCAGACGGTCAGGCCGCGGCTGTCATCACGTGGCAATAAGCTGCTAATCCGCTCCTTCATTTCTCTAGCGGCTTTGTTAGTGAATGTCACAGCCGTCACATGTTGCGCCCGATAGCCGCATTGCTGAATTAACCAGGCAATTTTACGGGTGATAACGCTGGTTTTGCCACTGCCGGCGCCGGCCAGCACCAATAGCGGACCGTCGATATAGCGAACGGCCTTTTTTTGGGCAGGATTAAGGCCTTCCAGTGGATTAGGTGTTGAGGCGTTAATGAGTGTCGATCTACCTGTTAGCGGGCGAGGAATGTCGCCAATAAATGAAAAAGCCGGCTGGCGAAAAGCGGTAGTTTATCAGGCATTAAGCCGCGGCGGTGAAACCGTTAGGGTATTTTTTTAAAGTTTTAATAAGAAACAAAAATACCTTAAAAAAATGGCCTGATAAATGGCGAAAAGCCACTATTTAGCCTAGTGTTAATAAGGTTTTAGCCAATTGTTAAGGCGCGTTGACAATTGTTAGGTATAGCTAGGAATCGGTCTTTACCGGCCGCAGTGAGAGCATGCAAAAAAACACGATCAGAACCTTATTGATTAACGCTCATCGTGATCAATACATCGAAATGGCAAGACTGCTTGGCGATGTGACGGCTTCTGATTATGAAATGACATGGTGTGCCGATTACCAATACGCATTGGAGGCCATGTTAGCCCCTATTCACGATATTATCTTGCTCGATTACGAGCATGCGCCTGAAACCTGCGAAGAGTTATTACGTGCCGCCAGCACTCATGGCTGCTCGACGCCGATTGTGTGCTTAACGGCCAAGGACAATCCCGAGCTTGATCAGGCTGCGATTCGTGGCGGTGCAGCCGATTATTTGGTTAAAGACCAGCTCAATACTGCACAAATTGAGCGAACCATTCGCTATGCTATTGATCGCAAATCAGCAGAGTCCGAGTTGGCCCGCTTGGCTCATTACGATGCCTTGACTGGCATTCCTAATCGCTTACTGTTCAATGACCGTTTGGATCGCGTCTTGCAACGTGCTGATCGAGGCGATAGCCCTTTTGCCCTATTGTATGTCGATCTCGATGGTTTTAAGGCGGTCAACGATATGCATGGTCATGATGTCGGTGACAAGCTAGTGCAGGGTATTGCCGAGCGATTGAGCCAATGCATTCGCCGAACTGACTCGGTGGCTAGAATCGGCGGTGATGAGTTCACAGTATTACTCGAAAAGATTAATTCGACCAACGACACGGTGATGATTGCTCAAAAAATCATAGACGTTATTACCGAGCCGTTCAATATCAATGGCCAACAATTGTGTGTTGGCAGCAGCATTGGTATTGCGGTCTATCCCGAAGCGGGCACCGACGCGAAGACCTTGCTTAAAAATGCTGACATGGCTATGTATGAAGCCAAGGCGATGCAGGGATCTACCTATCGATTTTTCACTGACCAAATGAACAATGAGGCGCTTGATCAGGGCCGCTTAGAGCTTGAGTTGCGCGCGGCTATTCATAACGATGAATTCGCAATGTATTTTCAGCCGCGTATTTCTTTACAAACTGGCAAGATCATTGGCGCTGAGTCCTTGCTTCGCTGGCATCACCCTGAGCGAGGCTTGTTACTGCCCGACGAATTTATTCTTCCGGCTAAGCAACTGGGCTTATTGTCGCCGATGGGCTACTGGGCGATGAATCGTTTGTGCCAAGACATTAATGCGATGGATCAATTGAACCTCGCACCTCTACGTATTTCATTGAATGTCGCCCACGAGCAATTTGTTGCGCCAAATTTTGTGACTAAAATTGAATCGATTTTAGCGACTAATAAGGTATCGGGTTCGCGCTTTGAATTTGAATTAGCCGAAACCGATGTAATTGAGAGTTTGTCCGTCATTGCGACGGATATGCAGCAGTTGGAGCAGCGCGGCATTCGTTTTTCGCTCGATGATTTTGGCACTGGCTTCTCTTCTTTGCCGCAGTTACAGCGTCTACCCATCACTACATTAAAATTGGATAAAAGCCATGTTCAAAAAGTGGTTAATGATCAAGACAGTGCCAATATGGTGCGTGCGATGATTCATTTAGCCCACGCACTTACGTTAAAAGTGGTTGCCGAAGGCGTTGAGACCGAGCGTCAAAAAGACTTTCTTAAAGAAAATAACTGCGATCAAATGCAGGGCTTTATTTATAGTGAACCGCTTAGCTTCGATGATTTCACCAAACTCCTGCGCCAACAAGGCGCGACCTCAAGGCCCAGTTATCTGTCGATAGTCGATAAGTAAGCCATCAGTTTTGCAATCTCTATCTCATTAGCTCGACCTAACATTCTCGATCAGACTGCCTCAATCGCAACCAATGAGCGACATAAATTTAAAAAGTTTAGTTGGGTAAATTTTTATCGAGCTGACGAAATGCCAACGCCTCTTTTAAGTGATGTTGGCCAACCGGTATTGACTGTTGAGGGTTTTTTTTAGCATACGACTCAAGGTCGGCGATGGTGCGGCCAATACGCAAGATCCGATGAAAGGCTCTGGCAGACAGGTCGAGCTTATCGATGGCCTTGCCTAGCCATGACAAGGTTTCTTGATTGATCCATGTGGCATGGATTAATTCATTCGGGCTCAGTTGTGCGTTGATCTTGCCGCGAGCATTGGCTTGCTGTCGTTGCGCATGCAATACGCGTTTAGCAATGACTTCACTGGGTTCAGCGGTTAATTTTTTATCGCTAAGTAACGTTGCTGGCAAGCGATTAACGCTAACATGCAGATCAATGCGGTCAAGCAGGGGGCCTGAAATTTTAGCGCGGTAACGTTTTACCTGTTGGTTACTGCATTGGCATGGTTGCTGTAAGTCACCAAAAAAACCACAGGGGCAGGGATTCATGGCAGCGAGTAATTGAAATTCGGCAGGGTATTCGACTTGCAGACTAGCTCTAGAAATCATAATGCGACCTGACTCTAAAGGTTCGCGCAATACTTCTAGCACTCTGCGGTCAAACTCCGGCAGTTCATCGAGAAATAAAATCCCTTTATGGGCTAAGGAAATTTCTCCAGGCTTAGGGTTGCTGCCGCCACCCACCATGGCGACAGCAGAGGCAGTATGGTGGGGCGCCCGAAAAGGCTTTTGGCCCAACTCATCCAAAACCAGCTGCCGACCGCGTAGCGATTGAATCGCAGCAACTGACAAGGCAGAGCGCTGACTTAAGGGCGGCGTGATTGATAAAATTCGAGAGGCCAGCATGGTCTTACCTGTACCCGGTGGTCCGATAAGCAGTAAATTGTGTCCGCCGGCAGCAGCGATTTCTAATGCGCGTTTAGCCAACGGTTGACCAGCCACCTCGTCTAAGTCACCGACAGGCGAGCGGCGAAGGGTAAAGGCCTTTTTGTGGCTGGGGGCAATCGTATGACTGCCATTGAGGTGTGCGCAAACTTCAAGGATATGAGATGCTTCTAAGGTTGGTGTGCTAAGGGGAATCGATGCCTCTTCACTATTGGCTTTAGCCACCCAAACACTGCGCTGATGTTCGGCCGCAATTAATGCGGGTATCAGTCCGCTCACATAGCGTAATTCACCTGAAAGAGACAGCTCAGCAATAAACTCAAATTGATCAAGATGGTCGCACTGAAGCTGATCCGATGCCAATAAAATACCCAATGCAATAGCCAGGTCAAAACGACTGCCTTCCTTAGGCAGTTCAGCCGGCGCTAAGTTAACGGTTATCCGTCTGGCTGGAAAAGTGAAGTGTGAATTGATAATAGCACTGCGAACGCGGTCGCGACTTTCTTTGACCGCCGCTTCAGGAAGACCGACGATGGTAAATGCCGGTAAGCCATTGGAAAGATGGGTTTCAACGCTAATGAGCGGTGCTTCAATACCACAGTTGGCGCGCGAGAAAGTCAATGCAATAGCCATTATTTTTCCAGAGAAAAAAGACTGCTAAATGACTCGCTAAGTCACCGTTGTAAGCGATAAGGCGTTAGGTATTGGTGTTAATGATGATCTTTATTGCCGGTTGTCGAAGCCCTTAATATTTCTAGCTCGGCTTCAAGCGCAGCGGTTTTTTCTTCTAGCCGCGACAGTAAGGCGAGCTGCTGGTCAAACTCTTCGCGTGTAACAAGATTCATCTTTGCGAAACTGGCTTCGACCAATGGACGTAAATTCTGTTCAAATTCATCGCGAATATGGGCTGCATTAGCCGGCAATAGGCTGGTGGCTTGTTTTAATAGATCGGTGATGGCAAATTTTTCAGTCATAGTTATCTCCAAGGGTATTATTGATTAGCTGGTTTAAGGGATCAAGCGCCTCATTTCTATCGGCTCAAAAAATCGTAAAAGGCAAAACAAAAAAAGCACTATATTGGGTCATAGTGATTATATATTGGTGCATGATAGAAATTTATTTTAATGCTAATACCATAAAATTAATATAAGTTTATGTTTTTAAATAAAAAAAAATTACTGGCATGGCACATGCAAAACAGTCAGTAGCGAATTTATTTTTTACATTAAAAATAGGTCGGAGCCGACTCAATTCGGAATTCGTTTTTATAACTATGAGGAAAAACAATGAAATTGATTACTGCAATTGTTAAGCCTTTTAAGCTCGATGACGTAAGGCAAGCATTGTCGGATATCGGCGTTCAAGGCATTACCGTCACCGAGGTTAAAGGGTTTGGCCGTCAAAAAGGTCATACTGAGCTGTACCGAGGTGCAGAGTATGTGGTGGATTTTTTACCTAAGGTCAAAGTTGAAGTTGCTATCAGTGATGATGTTGCTCAACAAGTCATTGAAGCGATTACAGCTGCAGCTAACACCGGCAAAATTGGTGATGGCAAGATATTCTTAACGTCTATTGAACAAGCTGTTCGTATTCGAACGGGTGAAACTGGCGATGAAGCGCTGTAAGCGTGAAGCTCGTTTTAATTTTAAAAAGTTATTGAGAGGTAAATAACAGTGGAAAACAATATTTTTGAACTCCAGTACGCAATGGATACGTTCTATTTTTTAATCTGCGGTGCGTTGGTGATGTGGATGGCAGCGGGTTTTGCCATGTTGGAAGCGGGCTTAGTTCGCGCTAAAAACACCACCGAAATTTTAACAAAAAACGTGGCCTTATTCGCAATTGCTTCGACGATGTACTTAATTTGCGGTTACGAATTAATGTATGACGGTGGCCTATTTCTTTCTGGCACAGCGGGCCCTGTTGACTCAGCAGCCGTATTAGCCGCCTCTGCAGAAGCGGGTTTTGCTGACATGGGTGAATACTCAGGTGCATCAGACTTCTTCTTCCAGGTTGTGTTTGTTGCAACGGCCATGTCGATTGTGTCGGGTGCGGTAGCTGAGCGCATGAAGTTATGGGCTTTCTTAGCCTTTGCTGTTGTGATGACCGGTTTTATTTATCCGATCGAAGGCAGCTGGACATGGAATGGCGATGCTGTTCCCTTTATAGGTGAATTGTCTTACTCCGATTATGCCGGTTCAGGCATCGTGCATATGGCGGGCGCCGCGGCTGCTCTTGCAGGGGTTCTTTTGGTTGGCGCAAGAAAAGGTAAATATGCTGCCGATGGGTCGGTACAAGCGATCCCTGGGGCTAACTTACCGCTGGCCACGCTGGGGATGTTTATCCTGTGGATGGGTTGGTTTGGTTTTAACGGAGGCTCTACACTGAAGCTTGGCGGTATTGATGTTGCCAACGAAGTGGCCAATGTGTTTTTGAATACCAATGCAGCGGCATCGGGTGGTTTAATCGCCGCGTTAATCGTTGCTCGCTTAGCCTTCGGTAAAGCTGATTTGACCATGGCATTAAATGGCGCATTAGCCGGTTTAGTGGCGATCACTGCCGAGCCTGCTGATCCAACGCCTTTATTGGCCACAATAATTGGTGCTATTGGCGGTGTGATAGTGGTAGCGAGTATTGTCTTCTTCGATAAGATTAAGATCGATGATCCTGTCGGCGCCATCTCTGTTCATGGCACGGTCGGTATTTGGGGTATCTTTGCAGTCTTGCTGTCTGATGCCGATGCGACATTCATGGGCCAATTAACAGGCGCACTGGTGATCTTTGTCTGGGTATTCTTTGCTAGCCTAATTGCTTGGAAAATCATTGATATCATTATTGGATTGCGCGTCAGTGAAGAAGAAGAGTATGAAGGTGTTGATATCTCTGAATGCGGTATCGAAGCTTACCCTGAGTTTGGGACTAAATAAGCTTAAGCATCCACAGCAAATGTTCAAAAAGAGGGCGTTTTACGCCCTCTTTTTGTGCGCGAAGCGAGTGTTTACCAGATAAAAACGTGAACCATAGGAAGAAAAGAGAATTTCATCTATTTATCAACAGAAATGTGCGTAGTTAATCAATGATGGGTTGCCATTTTTATGATGAACGATTACCGTAGCCTCTGAGTTGATAAAACTGTGTTTGAAAAACCGTGTTTAGGAGTAAAGATATGAAATTGGTAACAGCGATCGTTAAACCTTTTAAATTAGATGATGTTCGAAGTGCACTTTCCGACGTTGGTGTGCAGGGTGTCACCGTCACAGAAGTGAAGGGTTTTGGTCGACAAAAAGGTCATACTGAACTTTACCGTGGTGCTGAATATGTGGTGGACTTCTTACCGAAAGTAAAATTGGAAATTGCTGTGTCGGATGACTTGCTTGATGCGGTAATTGAAGCCATTACCAGTTCGGCGAATACCGGCAAAATTGGTGACGGTAAAATTTTCGTTGCCAATCTAGAGCAGATTGTACGTATTCGTACCGGCGAAGTCGGCGATGATGCCGTGTAAGTTGACTGCTTACATGAAAAAAGCCGCATTAGCGGCTTTTTTTTTACCCACTAGATTATCGCCTCACCCCTAAGTGATAAAAAACCAGCATCCAGCTGTTCAGTCGACGCTCAATTATGAAAGATTTAAATAAGGCGTCCCGCCCAGATGATAAATATTCCCTTTTTAATAATTGTGGGTCACGAATCGGCTGGCCACAATATCTTGTGCTAGCCACACATAATCACTAAAAAATAGCCAGCAATGCGTTAAAACGGAATAAAAGGCTGTGGTTTTCTTGTGGTTCTTGACTATAACTATAAGCCACTTAATTGAAAACCACTTAACCGTAGGTAATGCAGTAATGGCTAAGCAGAAAAAAGTTGACACAAGTTCTTCTATCGCTTCACCCGATCTGAGCTTTATTGGCTCTAAGGACGAGCACGCAGAAACACGAAATATCGCTAGTCGCCAACGCGTGCGCTCTGAATTAGATGATGAAGTTGCGCGATTTCTTAACGCCGGTGGTAAAATTGATAGCATCGCTGCCAATGTCATGGGTGACCCACCTCGTAAGCCGGAAAGCAGTTACGGTAGCCGGCCAATTTAATTCAGTCTTTTTCATACATTTGCGCCTGCAGTGCGTTGACAGTCGAAACAATGGCCGCTGTACTGCTAATCACCGCATCCGCTGAAAAATGTTTCGCGGCTTCAATATCTTCAGTCGCTAAATAAGGTGTCGAAGGAGCCGGTTGCTGCTTATCTTCGGTTAGCCAAATAGCTTTAAAACCAGCGCGTTTCGCACCGACCACATCACAATTAAAATCATCGCCGACATGCACTACTTGACTCGCGACTATGGGTGAGTCAAGACAGTCATTAATGCTTTCTAGTGCGGCAGTAAAAATGCCGGCCTGTGGCTTGCTAATATTTAGCTGTTCTGCTGATAAGGCAAATGAAAAAAATCGACCGATCGCTGTCTGCTTGACGTCGGCATTGCCGTTACTGATCGAGCCAAGAATAAAATCTTTTTGCAAAGTCTCCAGCATCGACTCCACCCCGTCATAGCAATTGACTTGCTGTCGTAACGCATAATGAACCTTAAAAGCCTCGGCCGATAATGCTACGGCTTCTTCTTCGCTGTAGCCACTCTCGATCGCCATGGCTTTGATAGTTTCAATGCGTAATTGGCTAATTTGATTTTTAAACGCGGCTGAGGAAGAGAAAAGCTTAAATCGGTAATCGCCTATATCGGCTAAGCTAAACTTGTCAGTTAATGGTGCTGCGTTTTTCTGCAACCATTGATAACACTCCGTTTCAGCTCGAATTAAGGTGGGCTTGAGTGGCCAGAGTGTGTCATCGAGGTCAAAGGTAATCGCTTTAATCGCTGAGGTCATTGTTGCCCTTAGTTTTATTTTTGTTTCGTTGAGCACGGGGGTGCGCTTGATCGTAGACGCTGGCTAAATGTTGAAAATCGAGATGGGTATAGATTTGCGTGGTCGACAAATTCGCATGCCCAAGTAATTCTTGGACTGCGCGAAGATCGCCGCTGGATTCAAGCAGATGACTGGCAAATGAATGA
>PBSZ01000062.1 GCA_002726445.1 Cellvibrionales bacterium
GCTTAGCCAAAACCGCTGAGCAAGTTATGCGTGCCCGCTACAGCGCCTATGTTACTGGTGAGATAGACTTCCTACACGATTCTCTACACCCCGATAGCCGCGACGAATTTGACTTTGATTCAACCAAACAGTGGGCCGAAAGTTCAAACTGGCACAGTTTAAACATTATTGCGCTTAAGGCCGGTACCGAGCAGGACAAAGCTGGCAGTGTTGACTTTATAGCTCATTATACTGATGCCGACGACGTCGATCATCGCCACTGCGAGCGTTCTCAGTTTAAACGAGCCGAGAACAGCTGGTTTTTTTGCGATGGCCAGACTATCGCCCCTGAAAAAATCGGCAGAAATGACCCCTGCAGCTGCGGTAGCGGCAAAAAGTTTAAGAAATGTTGCGCTTAAATTGAGCAGGAAGGAAAGAAAAACACAATAATTCGGCTGTTACTTGACCTTAGCGACGAGAATACCTATGATGCACGCCCTTCCTGATGTGACATCGCAGGAAGGTAATTCAAGCAAGTAGTGGTAAACCAGACACTACTTAGGCATGTATTGATGCGGGGTGGAGCAGTCTGGTAGCTCGTCGGGCTCATAACCCGAAGGTCGTTGGTTCGAATCCAGCCCCCGCTACCAATTTCTAGTTAATCCCATTCGATTTATAGCCTAACACCCGCCTCAACTCTCTAACGGTTTAAATGCCAATAGCTCTGAAGCATTATCCGTAAAATCAATAAATGAAAGATGCGTGTGTTCAGCCTCTTTAATCTGCGCTTCGCTGTAGGTATGGCAAATACCCACCATGTGATCGCCGACAAATTTACGCGTGCCACCCAACTGGTTAATATCAAATATTCGCGCTTGAGAAACCAAATAACCCTTTTGCGCTAGCCAAGCCCATTCTTTTTGTTGTTCATCTTCAGGGTACAAAGCTTCTAGCCATTTTGAAAAGCCCGATCGCAAGGTATGACCATCAAGCGCACTGGGTTCGAAAATCTGCCAATCTCTGACCATCCAAGTCAGCACGCGCTGTCCGTCTTGAAAGACCTCTAACGGTCTCGGTTGTTTAGCCTCAGTCTCATCAGGAATTTGAATGTCGTATACCCGCACTGAATCTGTGCGATGAATATGTTGGTAGGCTAGAACACTTAAATCAAACAAGTGCGTGCATTGCAAGCGCGGTGTTAACTGCTTAGCAAGCTCGCCCGCAGATAAACCCAGCGGCATTCCTATTATGGCTGTTAAGGGATTAACCGCTGTCGAACAGGTGGTCATCGGGTAGCGAATTGTCTCGGCAAGAACGTCAATAATGCGGTTGCCTTCAAACGCTAATCTAACTTTAAAGGCATGGCTGCTGTCTTCGAGCTCGCCAAACACCCAGCCATCACCAGAGGTGAGTCTTATTCTACGGCGAAACATACCCGTCCCATAAGCAGGGTTGGTTGGCGCGACATCATTAGGATTGTTATCTGGGTTACTCATAAGCGCTATTCAATCATATAAGGGGGGCTATAGAAACTAATTCAGTATTACTTGATTTAGTATTAGCTGTCTTGAGTTATACGTCACTTGTCGATAATTAATCCGTCATACGATGAAAGCGCTCAAAGACTTTACCTTCACGTTCTATGCTCTCTGCAAACATGACTAGCGGTCGCACCCATAAACCAAAATCGCCGTATAAAGCCTTATACAATACCATTTCATCCTGTGTTTCACTGTGTCTGACAATATCAATCACTTGGTAACGATTGCCTTTGAAATGTTGATAAATTCCGGGGGTAATGATCTGCATGCTTAACTCACTTTCTCAATATGCTGAATTATTAATTGCACCGTTTCTCGATTACGAAACCGATTCACATCTAAACGGTAGGCTGCCGTAATGGTCGTCGCCTTGGGATCGGGCCATGCGGTAACATCAACATTAAAGGCAATCGCATCAATGATATGTTGGGAGTCATCCACCATACTGAGCACCAGCTTTAAGTGTTTTTCACCCACAATACGTTGTTGAACCACCGTAAACTGATTATCAAATAGGGGTTCGGGGAAACTCTGCCCCCATGGCACGGCATAGTGAATTAGCTTGGCGTTTGCGAGCGAAATTTCACTACCCGCTAACCGCCCATCACTTAAAACCGAGGCTTGTAAGTCCTCTTCCGTTAGATGCTTTTGAGCTTCACGATCAAAAGCGGCTGCAAAAGCTTCATAATCGCTACGTTTTAGACTAAGCCCGGCTGCCATCGCATGACCACCAAACTTAGCCACTAGCCCAGGGCATTCGGTGGCAACAGCTTCAAGTGCATCACGAATATGAAACCCGCTGATTGATCGAGCCGAGCCCTTTAATTCATCGCAGTCTGGGTTATCATTGGATAAAGCAAAGCAAATCACCGGGCGATGATGCTGCTCTTTAATCCGCGAGGCCAAAATACCCACGACACCTTGATGCCAGTCAGCGTTAAACAGACACATTCCGATAGGTAAATCTTGGGTGCTATCAATAGCTTCTAAAGCCGCTTCAGCCTGTTGCTGCATACCCTGCTCTATGTGGCGTCGGTCGAGATTAATCTCATCAAGACTCTGCGCTAAATCATCGGCAAAGGCTTGATCTTCGGTGAGCAAGCAGGCAATACCAATGGATATATCATCAAGTCGTCCGGCCGCATTCAGTCGCGGCCCTAAGGCAAACCCTATGTCGCTGGCAGAAAGATTGGCGGCAGAGCGTTTAGCTATTTTTATCAACGCCTGAATCCCTTTACAGCAATCTCCGCGGCGAATGCGGCGTAAACCTTGCTCGACCAAAATACGATTATTTTTATCCAGCGGCACCACATCTGCAACAGTGCCTAAGGCCACTAAGTCTAAGAACTGAGCCATATTCGGCTCTTTTAGCTGATCCGAAAACCAATTGCGTTGACGTAAAGCAGACCGCAATGCCAACATCACATAAAAAATAACACCCACACCGGCCAAGTGCTTACTGGGAAACGAGCAACCCGTTTGATTAGGATTGACGATAGCATCGGCAGCAGGCAATTGCGCGCCCGGTAGGTGGTGATCGGTAATAAGGACTCTTATTCCCGCAGCTTTAGCGGCCGCAACACCGTCGACGCTGGCAATGCCATTATCAACAGTAATAATTAAAGCAGGATTTTGCTGCTGTGCGACAGCAACAATTTCAGGGGTGAGCCCATAACCAAACTCAAATCGATTAGGGACAATAAAGCGAACGTTGCTATGACCCATTTGCTCAAGTGCGCGAACCGCTAAGGCACAACTACTAGCACCATCGACATCAAAATCACCAACAATCAAAATACGTGACTGACTTTCGATCACGGCGATAAGCTCCGCTACCGCTGCATCGATCCCCTGCAATAATTCAGGCGCCAATAAACCCGCCATCGACACATCAACATCGGCGGAAGAGCGAGCGCCTCGCGCAATAAACAAGCGGCGTAATAAAGGGGGGCAGTCGGCCTTAAAATCAACTTCGTCGAGCGAATACTGAGGCTGTCGCTGAAGGACTGAGGTCACAGGGCTATAACTGGTCAATCATGAATTGGTTAACCGAAGCCTTATCATTCGATAACACCGTAAATCGTTCTTCACGCTCAAAAAGATCACTCATATGCGCAGGTACAGTGGCGCTTATATTAATATCCGCTTTTTCAATCGCAGCAGGAAATTTCGCCGGATGCGCAGTGGCTAAAATCACCATCGGTTGAGCGGGATCTTTATTGCAAATACGCGCAGCACCCACGCCAGTGGCTGAATGCGGATCGAGTAAATAACCCATAGTGTTATAGGTATTAGCAATAATATCGCAGGTCGCTTGATCGTCGATAGACGCACTCGAAAATAAAGCTCTGGCTTTTTTCATAGCCGCTCCATTCAAGGTAATAGCTTCACGATTAAACTGCTGCATTAAGGCATTGATTTTTACGCCATCCGATTCGTACAAATCAAACATAAGCCGTTCGAAATTACTAGAAACACTGATATCCATACTGGGCGATAAGGTTTGATGCAACTCAGTTCGAGCGTACACAGCATCACTCATGACCCGGTGCAAAACATTATTTTTATTTGTCGCAATGATTAGCTGGCCAATAGGAAGGCCCATTTTTCTAGCCAAGTAACCCGCAAAGATATCTCCAAAATTACCGGTTGGCACTGAAAATGCGATAGGCTTTTTCTCAGCACCCAAGGATAAAGAGGCATAAAAATAATAAACAATCTGCGCCATAATGCGCGCCCAATTAATCGAATTGACTGCAACTAATTGCACGCCTTCAGGTAAAAAAGACTGATCTCTAAAGCTCGCCTTAACAATATCTTGGCAGTCATCAAAGTTTCCTTCGATAGCAATATTATGAATATTATCTTCTAACACGGTAGTCATTTGGCGACGTTGCACTTCAGACACACGATTGTGTGGATGCAAAATAAAAATATCAATATTGTCACAACGACGACAGCCTTCAATGGCCGCAGAGCCGGTATCACCCGACGTCGCCCCCATTATAACAACGCGTTGGTTTCGGCGTTTAAGCACGTAATCGAGCAGGCGTCCCAGTAGTTGCAAAGCAAAATCTTTAAACGCTAAGGTTGGCCCTTGAAATAACTCGAGCAGCCATTCATTCCTGTCTAACTGCACTAAGGGCGCAACCGCTGGATGCGAAAAATCAGCATAAGTTTCAGCTAAAATCGCTTTAAAATCTTCGGCAGGGATACAATCGCTGACAAACGGCAGCAATATTTCATAGGCCAGTTCGTGATAAGCCAAACCTGACCAACTGGCAATTTTTTCTGGGCTAAAAGATGGCAATTCAGCGGGCACATAGAGCCCTCCATCACTGGCTAAACCAGTAAGCAAAACCTCTTCAAAGTTCAACGATGGTGCATCGCCACGGGTGCTTATGTATTTCACGATCACTCTCTATATAACGGTTTAACTATTTAACTGTTTAATTCACTAACCATCAGCCCAATCAATCTTAGCTGCCTATCTTCGATAAACGAAGGATAAAGCCGATTAGGACAAACTTTCAACTCGAATAAAAGTTACTTTATCAGTAACCGATGCGAGCGCCTCAATATGATTGACGGCTTCGGTAAAGCTAGCCTCTCGAATCACATTGGTGATCAAAACGACGGCAACATGGCCTGCAGGCAAACCGTGGCCCTGATGCTGATCAGATTCTTTTTGTAACACCGCGTCAAGACTAATACCCGAATCGCTGAAGATTTGTGTAATATGCGACAGTACGCCAGGTTTATCATCAACCGTTACTCTCAAATAATACGCGCTTTCAATGTCATTAATCGGCACAATGGTCTTTTCAGTCAAGGCATGACTCGCTAAACCCAGTGCGGGCAGATCTTGCGAGGCTTCGCCTAAGCGAGCCAAATCAACAATATCGGCAATAACAGAAGACGCTGTAGGTTCCGCTCCTGCGCCGGCGCCATAATACAAGGTCGCATTCACTGCATCGCCTTTTACCAACACGGCATTCATTACGCCATCAACATTGGCGATTAAACGGCGATAGGGTATTAAGGTTGGATGAACACGCATTTCGACACCTTTGGCCGTTCGACGCGCAATACCTAAATGCTTAATTCGATAGCCCAATTCGCTTGCCAAGCTAACATCTTGAGGGGCCACGGCAGAAATACCCTCAGTAAAACAGGCATCAAAATTAAGTGGCATAGCAAACGCTAAAGAAGCTAAAATAGACAACTTATGCGCCGCATCAATACCCTCAACATCGAAAGTAGGATCAGCTTCTGCATAGCCCAGCTGCTGGGCATCCGCCAACACATCGGCAAACAAACGACCTTTATCGCGCATCTCAGTTAAAATGTAATTGCCTGTGCCGTTGATAATACCCGCTAACCATTGAATTTTGTTGGCACTCAAACCTTCGCGCAAGGCCTTAATAATAGGAATGCCGCCGGCCACTGCCGCCTCATAACGAACCGCAACACCCTTTGCTTCGGCCGCTGAAAAAATAGCATTGCCATGCACAGCAATTAAGGCCTTATTGGCAGTGACAACGTGTTTACCGTTAGCTATTGCCTGCATAACCAAATCAAGTGCTGGCTCATAACCGCCAATTAATTCAACCACAATATCAACATCAGGGTCATTGACTACGGCAAAAATATCATCACTGACCTTCATGCCTTCAGTATTTAGATCGGGTTTAGCGCTTCTTGTGCCCACATGCAACACGCAAACTTTTCGACCTGCGCGGCCAGCAATGAGCGCTGCATTACCCTGCAGCACTGAGAGCACGCCAGCGCCAACCGTTCCTAAACCACAGATACCTATATTAATTTCTTTCACACGACTTCCATCTTAACTATCACTTAATCGATTAAAGCAAAAACGCAGCTCGGTGGCTGCGCTTTCAACTCGATGTTACAAACCAACAATTACAAGCCTAATGCTCGCGCTAATTTATCAGCCGGCATGTAGCCCGGCAATAATACTCCCGCCTCAGTGATCAATGCCGGCGTTCCTTTCACGCCAAGATCACTGCCTAAAGCAAATTGCTGCGCGATAGGGTTATCTTCACACACATTACTCGGAATATCACCACCCGATTTTAGTGTGGTTAAAGAACTTTGTGGATCTGCAGCACACCATGCTGAAGCTATTTTTTGGTAACTGTCTGAGCCGATGCCTGCGCGAGGGTAGGCCAAATAGCGCACTTCAATCCCAAGGGCTTCCAAGGCAGGAACTTCTTGATGCAGTTTTTGACAGTAGTAACAGTCAACATCAGTGAAGACGTAAACGTGGGCTTTACTTTTCTCAGGCGCAAACACAATCATATCGCTAAGTGACAATGTCGATAAGGCGACGACCCGTTCTTTTTCTTTTGCCTGCTCGCCTAAATTGACCAAGCCATTATCACTGAGGGCATAAAAGTCACCAGTAAAAAAATGCTGGCCATCTTCGGTTAAATAAATCGTCGGACCATTAGCAATATCGACTTGAAATATACCTTTAGCCGCAGTTTCATTCACCGACTTAACCACAAAATCAGGCCGTATTTTAGTCAGCTTTTCCAGCATGGCCTCATGTTTATGGTCATCGGCAAAGGCCGAAAAGGAAAAGACAGAAGAAATTAAAAAGCTAAATAAAAACAATATCTTATACATCAAATTACCCTTTTTTATCCGACATCATCAGTGGTTAGCAGGTTTAGATCAGTTTAAATGGCGAATGTTCCGTGTTCGGTATGACAGAATCACTGCGTTAAAACTATTGTAGCAGTTAAATAAGCTCTTTGGGGAATTATGCGCGCGGATGATGGGCCGCATGCAAGGCTTGCAGGCGGTGTTTAGCGACATGGGTGTAAATTTGGGTAGTGGATAAATCGCTATGGCCAAGCAGCACCTGTACGACCCTAAGATCAGCACCGTGATTAAGTAAATGCGTAGCAAAGGCATGTCGTAAACCGTGCGGTGACAATGCAGTCGTTAGACCTACACGAGAAGCATACAACTTTATTCGATACCAAAACGCTTGGCGAGTCATCATATGACCACGACGGCTGAGAAAAACAATGGCCGAACGGGGATCTACGCCTTTCTGTGATAAAAATTTCTTTCTTGCACCCGCAAAATACTGCTGCAAATAGTCAATTGCCTGATCACCTAAAGGTACCAAGCGTTCTTTGCCACCTTTACCGATGACGCGAACTACGCCTTGACGTAAGTTGATTGATGCCATGGTTAAACCAATCAATTCAGACACCCTTAGACCACTTGCGTAGAGTAATTCCAGCATAGCCTTATCGCGCTGCTCAATAGCGATCGATAAGTCCGGCGCCGATAACAAGGCTTCAACTTCACTTTCGGTTAAGGTTTTAGGCAGTGAACGACCTAATTTAGGTGGCTCTAAACGCAGCGCAGGATCGCTAGCCAAAAGCGATTCTCGCAAACAATAACGATAGAATCCCCGCGCGCTCGAAACCATTCGAGCTTGTGATCGAGGACTGCGATTGGCTTGGGCTAAACTGGCTAAATAGCCAATTAAATCGGCATGATCTGCAGTTAATAGCGTTGCTGGCACTGTCAATAAATAGCGCGCTAACGCGCTTAAGTCGCGTGTATAGGCATCGAGAGAATGCTGACTTAAGCCGCGTTCCATCCATACCGCGTCGATATAGCGCTCAATAAGTGCCTGGTCTGCTTCAGACAGTGCTTGCTTTGCCACTCAAAGTCGCCTCAACTCAATGAACTACCCAATAAAATAAACTCACACGACGCAACCAGCATCGAATACCACTAAAGCTTAGTCGATATACCCCTCATTACGTAACTTGTTGTCGCTTAAGTACTCGCGTCGAGCCAGCGCCACGCCTAGTATCAGCAAAAACAGTAAGCCGAGCGTGATCATGACTTTAAGATAAATATCCCAAGCCATTAGCTCAAGCCAAATTTGCAAAATGGTCGCTATCGCCGCAAATGCGAACATAAGCAGACAACTAATATACGCTATCTTCATTCTCCTCTCCCCATCACTACGACATAGGCTTCACGTTTAAAAAAAAGCAACATACGACGGATATCTTTTTCCATCGTTTGAACCCGCCACCCTTCTTGCGCTTGAGCATTCAAAAACGCACTAAAACGAATAGGGTCAACCTTTGAACCGCCTAGCAGCAGCGAGCCCAGCATACCCTCTTGATAAATGACTACTTTATACTCCATATTGCCCCCCACTCCTACTTCAATCATGCCTGCACTCATGCTTAGCAAAGAACCGATAGTAAAAATTACTAATACAGCTTAAAATTGCTTAGGCATTAAAATTGATACAATGATGAAAACAGCTTATTTTAAAGGGTTAACCAATAATAGACACTAAAAAATCCAGCCTTTATGCGACAATATGTCGCATTGCTTTCAAATGGGCAAACTTTAAGGTAGCCACACTCAATCTCTACCATTACAGGACCGTTTTTATGCCGTTATCGAACCCTCAAAGATTTAATCTAATAACTGCAATTTCACCCATTATTATCACCCTACTCCTTTGCTTCACTCAGATGGCAAATGCATCCACTGATCATGCCACTCATCACGCCAATCATCATGCGAATCAACATGCGCCGATCGGCGTTATGGGCGATCATATGCATAAGCGAGGTGAATGGATGTTTTCTTACCGTCGCATGACCATGACAATGGAAGATAATCTTCAACGAGACCAAGCGATCAGTGCAAATGATATTTTACAGGAATATAACATGGCTCCTTTGAAGATGAATACAACAATGGACATGTTGGGCGCCATGTATGCACCTTCTGACAAACTTACATTAATGCTCATGGTCAATTACTTAGAAAAAGAAATGGATTCAACCATGGATATGGGTATGGGTATGTTGATGCCTATGAATACCAAAAGCTCGGGGTGGGGAGATACCAAAATATCAGCCCTACTCAGCCTGCACAATGGTAACTCTCATGGATTGCACGTAAATCTAGGCGCCAGCATACCTACAGGCAGTACCACTAAATCGAATAATATGGGCAAGAGGTTAGCCTATCCCATGCAACTGGGCTCTGGCACTTATGACCTTGAACCGGGCATTACTTATAATGGGAAAAATGATTTCCTCAAATGGGGCGGTCAAATTAAAGGAGTGTTTCACTTAAGTGACAATGACGAAGGTTATACACTCGGTGACCAAGTGACCGCCAGTTCGTGGGCCAGTTACCGCGTCAACCCATGGCTAGCCACGGCGATTCGTTTAACTTATACCTATACCAAAAATATTGACGGAACAGACGGTTCAATCGACGCAAACATGTCTCCCCCAGCTAGACGAAATAACTATGGAGGCGATCGGTTTGATGTTTCTATTGGCATCACTTTGTTAGGCACAAAGCCTGAACATCGCGGTCACCAAATTGGCATTGAATACACGACTACCATTGATCAAGAAGCCAATGGTATTCAAATGGAAATGCAAGACATGCTCAATATTGGCTATCAATACGCGCTGTAACCACCACTTCAATGCATTGCCTCTTAGATTTTCAACGGCATAAAAAAAGCCGGCCGTCGCACTCGATGACAGCCGGCTTTTTGGAAGCCTAAAACTTGTGGAAATTAACCGCTTATAATAAAGGGGTTGCACTCAAATACATTAATGCAATTGAGCCATCTAAAATAATCGGCGCAATCGATTCTTTTATTGTGCTGCCATCAACCGCCATAGAATAAAATCGCGCCAAAGCAACCACCGACCACGCCATACCAATGGTGGTATAAACCATAGGGTCAGCATAGATAAATGCAGCCGCCGCACTGCCGATGTTTAAGCCACCAAATACACCGCGGACTTCTGACAAAGCCATGTTATTGGTCATATTAATACCACAAGAGTCCATAATAATTTGCGGCTTAAAAAAACAAATCAAACCAATTAACATCACAATACCACTGGCTATATTCGGTAAAAAAGCAATTATCGCGTCCATCATATACCTCTACTTGTTGATTTTATCGATTAAGCCATAGTGAAGCTGGCCAATGAATTTGAATACTCAAGCGCAATTCTAGCCGCGAACAGCCCGCTCGGTCATTGCTATCTATTAATCATAAACAATCAGCCATTAAAAAAGCGACGCAAGCGTCGCTTTTTTAAAACATGACAAGATCATTACGAAAGCTTTTCTTTAATTCGAGCGGCTTTGCCTGACAATTCACGCAAATAATAAAGTTTGGCGCGACGCACAGCACCACGACGCTTAACGTCAATGCTGTCAACTAATGCACTGTAGGTCTGAAAAGTTCGCTCAACACCGACACCGTGTGAGATTTTACGAACAGTAAAGGCCGAACTGATACCCCGATTACGTTTAGCAATCACCACACCTTCAAAAGCCTGCAGACGCTCACGCTCACCGTCCTTAACTTTAACTTGAACGACAACTGTATCACCGGGAGAAAAATCAGGGATCGATTTTGCTGAGGTTTGTTCAGCGTCAATTTCCTGAATCAATTTATTTCTGTTGCTCATAACTTACTCCTAATAACATTGTTACGCTTGGCGACGGACAATGAATAAACGTCTAACATAATTTTCAAATTGCTAATTAATATTAATCATCTAACAATTTGCACTCTTCATCACTTAACTGCAATTGGGCAAATAAATCTGGCCTGCGATCACGCGTTCTTATTAGCGACTGTCTTAAGCGCCAACGCCTTATCGCTTCATGGTCACCACTCAACAATACCGAGGGGACAACGCGACCAGCGACATCTTCTGGCCTCGAATAATGCGGACAATCCAACAAGGGACGACTCGCAAAAGAATCTTGACTGGCCGAATCACTGTCACCTAAGGCATCGGGTAATTGGCGAATCATGGCATCTAACAAGACCATAGCAGCAAGCTCACCGCCACTAATCACATAATCGCCAAGTGATAATTCCTTATCAACTTCGGCATCTATTAAGCGCTCATCAATACCTTCGTAACGACCGCAAAGTACAATTAAACTGTCTTGATGGTCCAGCTCATTTATCACCTGCTGATCTAACCGCTTACCTTGAGGCGACATATAGACCACTTTGGGTGATGGCTTGCCTGGCGCATCCATTTTCAATTTCGCGGAGCCTATCGCCTTACTCAACGGCGCTACAGTCATCACCATACCTGGGCCACCCCCGTAAGGGCGATCATCAACGCTATTATGTCGATCCTCAGTAAAATCTCGAGGATTAACCGTCGCTAATGTCAGCAGACCTTGCTCTATCGCTCTGCCTGTAATACCTGAATCAGATAAGGCATCAAACATCTCGGGAAATAGCGTAATGACACTCACCTGCACAACGCGGCTCCCTTAAAAAACGAGTTATTCGTCAACTTGCCAATCAACTACCATCGTACCTGCATCAATATCAATCGACTTAACAACATCACCCGGCAAGTAGGGAATTAAAATTTCCTGATCGTCGTTACCAGCCGCGTTGTTTTTAGACTTAATCACCAATACATCGTTGGCGCCGGTCTCTAACAAATAATCTATTTGGCCTAACAAAACTGAAGGCTCACCATACTGATCTTGCAAATAAACAGCTAAGCCCTGCAGTTGGTGCCAATAATACTCCCCATCCTCTAGATCGGGCATTTGCTCAACGTCTATTTTGATCTGCCAACGGGTATACTCTTTGGCCTGATCTCGATCATCCACTGACTCGATGTGAACAATTAAACCCTCACCGTGTCGTTTTGCCGCGTCAATATTGACGGTTTGCAGTTGGCCATTTTTCTCTAGCCAAATGCGCTTATACGATAATAAATTTTCTATCGGGTCTGTATAGGAATGGACTTTTAGCCATCCTTTCACGCCAAAAACGGCGCTAATTTGACCCACAGTGACTAAATTCTGCTCTAACATACTCAGACACCAGACCGATCAACTGAGCTTGTCAAAGCTAAGCTCATCAACCCGCTTATCGAAACTAAGCCGCTGCTCTTGCTTGTTTCGCTAATGCTGAAACTCGATCAGACAATTGAGCACCTAGGCCCACCCAATGATCGATCCTATCAAGTTGAATACGCAGACGCTCTTCTTGACCACGGGCAATAGGATTGAAAAAACCAATCTGCTCGATAAAACGGCCATCTCTCGCTCTGCGGCTATCCGCAACAACGACATGATAAAAAGGACGCTTCTTAGATCCGCCTCTTGATAATCGAATAGTTACCATTGTTTGTTTCCCAGTAATGTCTTTTGTCAAAAAATACTCGTTTTGCTTGCCACCTTAACCCTTCAAAGCAGTCAATTGAAACAACCACTTGCGGCGAAATCAACCGATTCCACACCGAAAAATTGAGCTAGGGGCGAAAAGGCGCGAATTATACGGCATTGCTAGACAATTGAACACCTCCAATTGCAAACTTAGAATAAGTACTAATTACGCACTGCTAAAGGATAAAAAGATAATTAATTCAATAGTTTATATTAATTATGGCTTATCGGCCTGGCTAATTGATCATTTCATTAGGCCATTTTATCTTAGCGGCCACACTTTATCTCCTTTTTAGCCATGCTAAAATATGCGCAATAGCAGTAATTGCGCGACTTTTACGAAACCGCGTTAAAGACTCTTCATCCAGATTTCAATCAGTACTGCTAGAATCCATGTGTCTAGTAAGAAAGCCTATGCAGCGAATCTCACAACCCATTTAATTAATTAACGGAACCCCTATGAACAAAAAAGCTTCAGCCGATAAACCAGCCGCCTTCGAATCTATTTCACAGTGGTATATGGAGACCGATGTGGTGATTGTCGGCGGCGGCGGCGCAGGAATATCAGCCGCTATTGAAGCAGCCGACGCTGGCGCTAAGGTGATCGTGCTAGAAGCGGCCAGTGATGCGGGTGGTTCTACCGCACTCGCTGGTGGCTTAATCTACATGGGTGGCGGCACACCCACCCAAATCGCCTGCGGCTTTGAAGATGATACCGAAGAAATGTTTAAGCATTTGATGATGGCATCAGGACCTAATGCTGACGAAGACAAAGTGCGCCTGTACTGCGATGAATCCCTTAATCACTATGACTGGCTTATCGAACAAGGAGTGGTATTTAAACCCGAGTACTACCCACATAAGCACACGAACACCCCTAATGAAGCTGCATTAATGACTACGGGCAACGAAGAGGCTTGGCCTTTTATTGAGCATTCAAAACCCGCGCCTCGTGGCCATAAACCACAAATTGAAGGTGATCATGGTGGCATCCCATTAATGGAAAAACTTATTGCTTCAGCCCAATCAAAAGGGGTTAACATTATCTGTGATGCCAGGGCATTAACAGCCATTGCCGACCATGAAGGGACGGTTAAAGGCATTGTGGTGCGTATTGATGGCCAGGAACAATGCATTCACGCTAAGCGTGGCGTGGTGCTCACCAGCGGCGGCTTTATCATGAACACGGATATGGTCAAAGAATACGCCCCTCGACTGGCACGCGGCAACTACCCCAATGGCAACCCCAATGATACTGGTGGTGGTATTCGAATAGGTATCGGCGCAGGGGGTAATGCCATCAATATGCACGAAGGTTTCACCTGCACACCGCACTATCCGCCAAGGCAATTTTTAGAAGCAATTATTGTTGACGAAACAGGGCAACGCTTTATTAATGAAGATGTTTATCACGGACGATTAGGCAGTGCTATTTTAGATCGCCCCGATCGACGTTACTACTTAATCATCGATAGCCGACATTTTGAAATCCTTGAGCGTCCGCCTAAGGGTGGTTACAGCGTCGCAGGTGTCGGTGATACTGCGGAAGAATTAGAGCAAGAAATCAACTTGCCCGAAGGCACCTTAGTCAACACCTTGAATACCTATAATCGTTTTGCTGCTGAAGGCAAAGACCCGGTTTTCCATAAGGCCGAAAAATACCTAAGTGGCTTAGACCAACCGCCCTATGCAGCCTTTGACCTAACCATTGGAAACGGCGCCTTCTACGCGGTAATGACCTTTGGCGGATTAGATACTTTACCCACGGGTGAAGTATTAACAGTTGAAAAACAGGTCGTCAAAGGTCTCTATTCAGCTGGTAGAAACAGCGCCGGATTACCTCGCTGTGCCGATGGCTATGCCAGTGGCATGAGCATCGGCGATGCGACCTTCTTTGGGCGATTAGCAGGTCAATCGGCTGCAGCGAATCAGTAAATATTCAACCATTAAGGCGTTAAAATGAGCGTTAATAGTTAAACGAGCCTAGCTAACAATAACCACGCGCGCTTCGGAGGTTTTAATGACATCACCTTTTGACAGCATCACCATTGGGCCACTGACACTGCGTAATCGGTTCATTAAATCCGGCGCCAATGAGGCTATGTCACGCGACGGTGTGCCGACCAAGGCCATGTTAAAGCATCATGGTGATCTTGCCCGCGGCGGCATCGGCATGACGACTGTCGCCTATGGCGCAGTGAGTGAGGTCGGCCGAACGCTGGCCAATCAAATCGTGATGAGCGAATCATCGCTAAAAGATTTAACCGCCCTCACGCAAGAAATCCATCAGCACGGCGCTGCTGCTTCAATTCAAATCACCCATGGCGGTTCATTTGTCACTGGTTTAAAAGTCAAAGGCGCGACTATTAGTTCAAGCTCAGGCATCAATAAAGCGGGCTTACTCAGCGGTAACTTTTGGCAGCGTGCCATGAAAGAAAGTGATATGCAGGCGGTCATCGATGCCTTTGTGAATGCCGCTCACATTGCGCGGCGGGCTAATTTTGATGCTGTTGAAATTCATATGGGCCATGGCTATTTGCTGAATCAGTTTATTTCACCACTTAGCAATAAACGACGCGACCAATACGGTGGCAATGCTGAAAATCGTGCGCGCTTTCCCGCTCGCGTATTGGCTGCCGTCAAACAAGCGGTGGGCAAAGACTTAGCCGTTCTTGCTAAAATCAATGTCGCCGACGGCGTTCGCGGAGGCGCAACAGCAACTGATGGCGCTATCACTGCACAAATTCTTGAGCAAGCCGGCGCCGATATGCTGGTGCTGTCAGGCGGCCGAAACATGGAATCGACTTGGTTTATGTTTGGTAGCCCCATCAACCAAAAAGCCATCGCCGAGGTGTTAGCAAACCCCATTTCACGCCTACTGATGAAAGCCGCCGCACTCTCGACACCGAAAGACTTAACCTTTAAAGAAATGTACTTTCACCAATACTCTATGCAAATTCGCCAAGCGGTAACTCTGCCTTTAGCTTATTTGGGCGGGGTAAAATCATTGGCGAATGCTGAAAAGGCGATAGCTGATGGCTTTGAATGCGTCGTCATGGCAAGAGCATTGCTGCACGATACTGCATTAGTTAATAAATTCAAATCAGGTGAGATAACCCAGTCGGGCTGTGACAACTGCAATGCTTGTGTGGCTTATATTTATCACCAAGCAGGCACTTGGTGCATTAAAACACCGGTCAATGATCCGTCGATTAATGAGATCCCTGCCAGCCAATGTATGTCGGCAAAATAAAAATAATTACTTAAATTTAGGTGGTAACCCTGGCATTCCGCCCATACCAGGCAGGCCGCCGCTCGCACCACCGAGACCGCGCATCATATTTGCCATGCCACCGCCTTTCATTTTTTTCATCATTTTTTGCATTTGCTTATGCTGCTTGAGCAAGCGATTTAAATCTTGTAACTGAGTCCCTGAACCTTGGGTGATACGACGTTTGCGCGAGCCATTCAAAATATCTGGACTGCGTCGTTCTTTCGGCGTCATCGAATTAATAATTGCTTCCATTTGGCCAAACTGTTTGGTTGCTGCCTGTTGCTCCGCGGCTTGCGCTAAACCCGACATGCCCGGCATTTTATCGAGCATGCTGCCGACGCCACCCATGTTATTCATCTGCTGCAACTGATCGCGAAAGTCAGCCAAATCAAAACCTTTACCGCGCTTAATCTTTTTCGCTAATCGGTTCGCTTTACGCTTATCAATTTTTTGCTCGGCCTCTTCGATCAGCGACATAATATCGCCCATGCCTAAGATTCGCGAGGCCAATCGATCAGGATAGAACGGCTCTAAAGCAGTAGTTTTTTCGCCTACACCCAAAAACTTAATCGGTTTACCCGTAATCGAGGCCACCGACAGTGCCGCACCCCCTCGGGTATCGGCATCAATCTTGGTCAGAACCACACCGGTTAAGGGTAATTGCTGGTTAAAGGCTTGCGCGGTATTCGCTGCATCTTGCCCCGTCATTGCATCGACCACAAACAGTGTTTCAGCGGGTTTTAACGCCGCATGAAGACGACTAATTTCATTCATCATGTCGGAATCAATAGCCAATCGACCCGCCGTATCAACAATTAATACCTCTGTGATATTTCGCTTTGCTGCGGCCAGTGCCTGCTCAACAATCGCCAATGGCTTTTGATCGCTATCGCTTGGATGAAAATCAACACCCACTTCCTCAGCCAGCGTTGCTAATTGCTGTATTGCAGCGGGACGATAAACGTCGGCACTGACCACCATAACGCTCTTTTTCTGAGTTTCTTTTAAGTAGCGCGCTAACTTAGCCACCGAGGTTGTTTTACCGGCGCCTTGTAAGCCCGCCATCAAAATAATAGCTGGCGGCGCAACTGCAATTGAGAGACCTTGATTAGCTTCACCCAAAGTGACTTCAAGCTCAGCCTGAACAATCTTTAAAAACGCCTGACCAGGCGATAAGCTTCGGCTGACTTCACTGCCTAAAGCACGCGTCCTTACTCGTTCAATGAAGTCTTTCACTACTGGCAATGCTACATCAGCCTCAAGCAAAGCCTTGCGCACATCGCGCAGTGCATCTTTAATATTGTCTTCGCTTAGGCGGGCTTGGCCGCTGACTTGGCGGAGAGACTGGGACAATCGTTCGCTGAGATTCTCAAACATATTAGAGGTATGTGCTTCCGTTGATAAGAAAAATTCAAGTATACCCGAGACATGAAAATCACCCAAGTCTGTCATTCCTGACTCATCAAAGCCGTCAAAAGCCGACAATTAATCCAATCGTCCTAGGTAGCTTGGAAGTCTGCGGTTTTAAATGAGAATGCTTGTCATTTGCATTATTTTAAGCTATAATCGTTGACAATAGGCTAGCCAATACACAGCCAACCGATATATCTATGACTGATGCGTGAGATGCCCTCACACCTGGAGATTGTTATGAAACAGCTCTTTTATTTAATTTTACTGGCTCTGTCAACGACAGCAACAGCCCATCATGAGGCTGGGATCGCTGAAGATTACCAAGCTTCGGCTGCGCTGTTACTGATGATGCTGGTATTCCTAATAGGCTCAATCACGATTACAGTTCAATCTTACTTGAACAAACCAGCCGGTAAATAAAATTGTTAACAAACCAAATGGCAAATTAAGCAACTTGAATATTTAAAGATCAGAACAAAGAAGAGTCCATAGAATGAAAATAAGCATTTCTAAAGTCCAAGCACACTGTGATATTCCATGTAAAATTTACGACCCTGGTACAGCCCAGTACGCCACCTTAAGCGTTATCCGGCTATTAGATCTTATCAATGAACTTCCTGACACATTGAACATTGCGCAGCAGGCACAACTCGCTCGCTTAGTCGATCAAAAAGAAACGCATTCGGCCGAAGTTAAACAATTAGTGAGCACTATATGGGGAGACTATTTTAAGCAACCGCAAATAACGGCTTTTCCTGAGATACACGAACTGGTGCATAGTATTATGCAGCAGGCTTCAAGGTGTAAACAGGGTATCAATCGGGATGATGGTGAGGAACTTTTAGTCAGTGTTAATCGGTTTGCTGAAATTTTTTGGCACACTAAGGGCATGTTAACAAAAACAATGCTTGCTCCTTACCCACCCGCACTGCCCATTGTGCAACCGGTGCTTGATGAGGCTTAAGTTGTTTCGGGTCACAGGCAACAGCATGCTGCCTGCTTTAAAAGACAAAGATTTTATTCTAGCAAGACAGTCTAGCAATCTTGACCCAGGCGATATTGTCGTAATGAATCTGCCTGACTACGGTCAAGTGGTTAAGCGAATACACAGCATCTCAACTGACTCGATAAAGCTTAGCGGCGATAATCCAAGACTGACCTCCTCATGCTGTGAGCAAACCCAATTAAAAGACCACTTAATCGGTAAGATGATCGCTAAATTCTCACTGCCTTTTTAACAATAATTAAAAGCTCGACTTTGGTTTAGTGAAAATCCAGGGCTATGCAAGACTTGAGGCTAAGACAGTCCTTGCAGGACAAGTCTCGTTCCGCCCAAGGCCTATCATAAAGAGCTGTAATTTGGGTACTTTATGGCATAATAAAGCGATCAAACGGTTTTTTGCGCCTTATTATTGCTTTAAGCCTTCACCCTCCCGCTGGCATATGCCAAACTGCTGCTTTATAAGCGAAAGAAAAACAGTGGAAAAACGCCACCAACTGACAGGACTTTACCGTCAATGATGAATATGGCTAATTTAGCAACTCTAGCATGCATGCTGTTTTATTTAATAGCTGTCATTCAGCTGCTGGCCAACCTGAGTCAGAGTTCAAAAACGGTCACTGATTCTAGCAGCCCGGTTCCTCTGTTGGGCTTAATCGGTGCAGTCATGCACTTCATTGTTATTTTGATCGATGCCAAACAAAATCAGGGATTAAGCAGCAGTTTTTTTGATGCCCTGTCAATCACGGCCTTTATCGTGGTGAATATGTGCTTAATTGCACAAACGCGCTACCCATTAAGAATACTGTTTATTCCAGTATTTTTAATTTCAATTATCTGTGTGGCGATGGCAAACCGCGTATCTTTGCATATTCCTATTGTTGCCAGCTCACCTGGCATGCTAACCCATATTTTAAGTTCTATCATCGCCTACAGCTTGTTGTGCATCGCCGCACTGCAAGCAGTGGCCCTACAAATGATTGATTACAGCTTGAGAGAGCGCAGCGACAGTATATGGCTGCGTCAATTGCCACCGTTGCAAACGATAGAAACGCTACTGTTTCAATTCATCACCACAGGCTGGTTAATTTTGACGGTTGCATTGGTCTCAGGTGGTGTCTATATCGAGGATTTCTTCTCGCAGCACCTCGCGCATAAAACCGTATTGTCGTTGCTTTCTTGGCTATTATTTGGTTTATTACTGCTAGGCCGTCATCGCTATGGCTGGCGTGGCAGCCTAGCGGTTAAATGGACCTTAACTGCATTTATCGCCTTAGTATTGGCCTATTTTGGCACTCACTTCGTCCTCGAAATTATCTTGAAAAGAACCGTTTAAACATCGAATCTGACGCACCAATAACTGTGATTAGAATGTCCTATTTAGGTCTGATTGTTGCGGAAAAGCAAATTTAAACTTGCCAAAGGACCTGCTTTTCTACACTATTATGCCTGTGCAATAATCGAGAGGTAAATAAGCCTTGGACGCGATTCCAATAAGCTGGCTGAGCATGGCATTAGTTTTTTTAATTCTATGTTCAGCATTTTTTTCAAGTTCTGAAACCAGCATGATGGCGCTTAACCGCTATCGCTTGAAACATCTAAAACAAAAAGGCCACCGTGGTGCCAGAAAAGCATCGCGCCTACTTAGCCGCCCAGATCGACTGATTGGTTTAATCCTTATTGGCAATAATTTAGTTAATATAGCGGCAGCTTCACTGGCTACGGCTATGGCGGTTAGATTGTATGGCGATGCAGGCTATATTATTGCAACTATCAGTTTAACCTTAGTGATTTTGATTTTTGCCGAGGTCACCCCTAAAACCTTTGCCGCTCTTTACCCTGAAAAAATCGCTTTCCCCGCTTCTTATCTTCTACAGCCACTGCAAGCGCTATTTCGTCCCATTGTCATTGTCACCAACTTTATCACCAATTCGATTATCCGTTGGCTTGGCGGCAACCCTCAGCATAATCAAAATGATGATTTAAGCTTCGAAGAGCTGAGAGTCCTCGTTCAGGAGTCAAGCGCTACTATTCCTAAAAAAAGACGTGGCATGTTAGTCAACATCCTTGATTTAGAAAACATTGTCGTCAATGACATCATGATTCCTCGCAATGAGATTTACGGCCTTGATATTAATCAAGACGCAGGGGCACTGCTTGAACAAATCCGCTCAAGTGAATACACTCGCCTGCCTATTTTCAGGGACGAATTAGATGATCTCGTGGGTATATTGCACCTCAGGCAAAGCGCAAGATATTTAATGGCACAGGATAATATTGAAAAAAATACTGATGCTCGACTCGATAAAAGGGCAATGATTGAATCGGCAAATGAGCCCTACTTTATTCCCGAAGGCACGCCACTTCATACGCAGCTATTCAACTTTCAACGTGAAAAAAGGCGTATTGGCATAGTGGTTGATGAATACGGGGTGGTGCTTGGCTTGGTCACCATTGATGATATTTTAGAAGAAATTGTTGGCGATTATACAACGAATTTCACGGAGCAAGTGGCCGATATCATTCCCCATGGCGACGATGAGTTTCTCATTATGGGTTCAGCAACACTGCGTGATATCAATAAACAATTGGATTGGGAGTTACCCACGCAGGGCGCTAAAACACTGAACGGTCTTTTGCTGGAACAACTTGAATCATTCCCTAAAGCCAGCGGCGTCAGTCTGAGCCTGCAAGAGTATCACTTTGAAGTGCTGGCCATACAAGACAACATGATTAGTCGGGTAAAATCGAAACGCATTGCTACAAAAAATGAGTCAGAATTTGACGATGATGTTAATCACGTTGACGATGATTAAAGCAGCTTACCCGCTTCTTTAGCCCGTTGCCACGAAAGCCGTACAACCGCTTGTTTTTTTTCGTTGCTGTACATTGACCAACAGCCAATTTCTTCAGTACTGCGAAAACAGCCTTCACAAAAATCATTATTATCTAATACGCAAACACCAATACAGGGTGATGCAATATTTTTTTTCGAGTCATTCGGCATTAATTCTAACCGCTACGTTAATAGGCCAATAAGCATCACTTATTTGACCATCGGTTTCAAGTCTTTAATAAATCGCCTTGCATTTTCAACATAGCTATTAGCACTGTGAATAAGTGCTGCTGATTGCTCGGCAGACAATTGCTTTACCACCTTACCAGGCGAACCTAACACCATTGAGCCATCGGGTATCACCGTGTTTTCAGTTACCAATGCATTGGCGCCAATTAAACAGCCTCGGCCAATTTTAGCGCCATTCAATACCACGGCATTAATACCCACTAGACTTCCTTCGCCAATTGAACAACCGTGAAGCATGACTTTATGACCAATGGTAACGTGATCACCTATGGTTAGGGGAAAGCCTGGATCGGCATGCAAAACAGCACCATCTTGAACATTTGAGCCTTCGCCGACCGAAATCTTTTCGCTGTCACCTCTCACGACTACATTAAACCAAATACTGGCATCCGCCTTTAACTCTACATGGCCAATCACGCTGGCATTGGGGGCGATAAAATTATCTGCCGAATCCAGTGATGGGCTACGTTCGCCTAAATGGTATTTCATAGCTAAATGCCTCTGGTTAAAATTGGCTATCTTAATCTGTGCATCTCAAAATGCCAGTAAATATATATTTTATGGAAAGTTTGTAAAATCTGTAACAGAAGCAACGCCATTACATGCCCTGAAAATATTTATAACTCACTGTTTTTAATGGTAATTATAATGAAATAAGGGGCATTTAAATACGTTGATGATTCATTAACACCTACTATTTTATAGGTTATTTATTGATCAATACAGGTAGATTGAGTACTATGAAACATAATCACGCTCAATAACCATTTGGCCAAGCCAAGGATCAGCAATGGATATTCTCAATGAATCTGAAAACAATCCATTATCAGGCTCAAAATCCGCCTCCTTGCCAGACTTTGAGACCCTTCGCTGTCTTGCTGAATTTGAACCTCAAAAACTGGAAACCCTTCGAATCGCTTTGTGTCAAAAAGTCATCGATGATGCACCGATACATGCCAAACAGCGGCTAGCAGGCCTTTTATTTCAACTCAATTCACGACAACTGCTTAATCGCAAAAACTCGATGCTCGCCGAATCGGATAACCCATCAGCGACAACTGCCCCCTTAGCTTTAATACAGAATATGCTTAAAGATTTGCATGCCATGCAAACTGAAAGTATTTATTTATCAACCCGAAAGTACCAAAAGCAATTACAGCCTAGCTCAACAGCCATCATTTATTGCTTCGAAAAAACGGATTCAATCTAAAGACGGATTAATCTGCCAATACTCATAGGCAGGCTGTTGGTAAGGATAAACGCTTAACAAACTTTCAAGCACGGCTTTAATCCGCTCAGTAGTGACCACCATCTCAACGCGATATTCATCCACGCCATGGTTATCGCCGACTTCACCTAAAAACGGTTTACTGCCAACTAGGGGTCTGAATTGACCCTGACCAAGCACCTGCCAAGCACAACGCTCATAGTCTCCTAACTGACCGGCTCCTTGCTCAAATAGTGCATCTTTAACTGATGCCAGATGACTTTTGGGGACAAAAAAACATAATTTATACATAGGCTTGACCTATCAGTCGATACATTCATAGTCAATCGATCATAGTCAATCGATGCATTTAAACCTCTTTGCCTGTCGAGTCTGATCGCCCTTGCTGCGACTGCTGATGGTAAAACGCATCGACAAATGCGCTTAAGGTTTTATTACTAATGGCATCACGCATACCACGCATCAAATTTTGATAATAACGTAAGTTATGAATAGTATTTAACTGCGCGCCCAGCATTTCACGGCACTTATCTAAATGGTGCAAATAAGCACGACTAAAATTCTGACAACTGTAACAGTCACAGGCGCTATCTACTGGGGAAGTGTCATGACGATGAACGGCATTTCGAATTTTAATCACACCGGTTGATGTGAAAAGATGCCCATTACGTGCATTGCGGGTAGGCATGACACAGTCAAACATATCAACTCCGCGCAAGACCGCTTCGACAAGATCACTGGGCGTACCGACACCCATCAAATAACGCGGTGAATCGACTGGCATCAACGGCGCTAAACCATCCAACACATGCAGCATCGCCTCTTTTGGCTCACCGACCGATAAGCCACCAATGGCATAGCCATCGAAACCAATATCAACAAGACCTTGTAAGGATTCAGCGCGTAGATCTTGATACATGCCACCTTGAACGATACCAAACAAAGCCGCCGGGTTGTCGCCATGCGCCTGCTTACTTCTTGCCGCCCAGCGCAAAGATAAATCCATCGACACTTTAGCCTCAGTTTCAGTTGCAGGGTAAGGCGTACATTCATCGAAAATCATCACAATGTCTGAGCCTAAGTCATGCTGAACCGAGATACTTTTCTCAGGGTCAATAAAAATAGGACTGCCATCGATAGGCGAGCGAAATTTAACCCCAGCCTCAGTGATCTTACGTAAATCCCCTAAACTCCAGACTTGAAAACCACCCGAATCGGTTAAAATAGGTTTTTCCCAGCCGATAAAGTCGTGCAAGTCACCGTGGGCACGAACCACTTCAGTGCCAGGTCGTAACATTAAATGAAAAGTATTGCCTAAGATAATTTCTGCGCCGACGGCTTCAATATCCTTAGGCAACATGGCTTTAACAGTACCATAGGTGCCGACAGGCATAAAAGCCGGCGTCTGAACGACACCGCGATCAAAGTGAAGTTGCCCTCGGCGCGCTAGGCCATCGGTCGTACTGACAGAAAATTTCAATTCACACTCTCATGATTATCTGAATTAACGAATAAACATCGCATCACCGTAAGAAAAGAATCGGTACTGTTCGTTAATGGCCTGCTGGTAAGCTGACAAGGTATTTTCTCTTCCTGCAAAAGCACTGACTAACATAATTAAACTCGATTGAGGCAAATGAAAATTTGTCAACATCGCGTCTACGGTTTTAAATTGATAACCGGGATAAATAAATATCTCAGTATCACCGTAGTAAGGCTCAATCCAGCCTGATTCAACGCTAGCAGTCTCAACCGATCGTACCGCCGTCGTGCCAATTGCTATCACCCGTCCGCCCGCTGCCTGAGCCATACGAATGTCATTGCAAACGTCAGCGCCCACCTCAACATACTCGGCATGCATTTTATGATCAGGTATATAATGTTCACGCACCGGTTGATAGGTGCCTGCACCGACATGTAAGGTCACATAGGTAAAATTGACTCCCTTTTCACCGAGCTTACTGAGCATCGCTTGGTCAAAATGCAAGCCCGCTGTTGGCGCAGCGACCGCGCCCTCGCGGGAAGAGTAAACGGTTTGATAGCGCTCTCGATCAAGCTTTTCGTCCTCACGATCGATATAAGGTGGTAACGGCATGTGGCCCACTGCCTGCAAGACCATCGACAAGGAGGCTTCATCGTTACTTTCAATCAAAAACATACCATCGATACGATCGATAACCCGCAGCGACAAACCTTGCTCTAAATGAATGATCGTATCCGGCTTAGCTGACTTACTAGCGCGTATTTGAGCGATTCCACGTGAACCGCTAGTAATTCGCTCTATCATCACCTCAACTTTACCACCGCTGGCTTTCTCACCAAATAATCGCGCTGGAATCACGCGGGTATTATTAAACACCAATAAGTCATTTGGCTGAAGCTGGTCGATTAGATCGGTAAATTGGTGGTGCAAGACTTGACCATTGGTTTTATCCAATGCTAACAGCCTCGATGCTGTTCGCTGCTCAGTCGGATAACGAGCAATCAATTCATCAGGCAAATGATAATCAAAGTCAGAAAGGTTCATGTTTTTTTATAAAATAATCTTAGCAACAATTTTAATGGCAGGTTAGCGGAAAAAATCGAATTAAGCCAGCGAATTACGCGGCTAATAACCACGCATAAGATATCGCTGCATTGACCAAGGTAATCTCAGCGAGTATAAGCAATAACAAAGTAAGAACAGTTTTTAATACTTGCACACCGCAACCGCGCTGATATAATCGCTGTCCGTCGTTTTATATCTGAAATTAATTTTGTACGATGCATTGCAGACGGTACAATCGACCTTATCGAGATTGTTGTAAGGCCAGTGTGGTGAAATTGGTAGACACGCTAGATTCAAAATCTGGTTCCTTCGGGAGTGGCGGTTCGAGTCCGCCCACTGGTACCATCGAAATTAAATAAGCAAAACGCTTTTATCGCCCTTTATCTATTACCGTGCCTAGCTTTTTTATCATCGCCCAAAATAGGGCCTATCAAAATAAGATCTAAAGCTTGAATACGCCCTTTCAGTCGATATTCATCTCAATCGAGACGTGTCTATCTAAAGACGAATCACTTTATGATTAAGAAAATCGCTGACTAAACCGTCTAAAGCTCGAAATAATCTTTACACTTCGAAAAGACATTAAGATAAGCGCAATACAGCTGTATATTAAGGCTTCGCCAATATCACTGCGCACTTGCCAGATAAGATGCAGCAGCACCAGTAACAAAGCGGCATAAATCGATTGATGCAATTGAATCCATCGCCTACCCAACCGTCGCTGCCAACCCTTTGTTGATGTGATGGCCAAAGGCAGCAGAATTACCCATGCCAAAAAACCTACTGTAATGTAAGGCCGCTCTAGAATATCTTCCCATAAATGACGCCACTCTAATTCCAGCAAGAATAAGCAATAGGTCAACAAATGAAGACTGGCATAGAAAAATGTAACCAAGCCTAACATGCGTCTATAGTGAACCCATTCAGTAGCGCCGGTTAATTTTCTTAGCGGGTTGATTGCAAGCGTCAGCAGCAGTAATCGCATCGCCCACTCACCGGTAATATGCGCCATTGCCTTAGCTGGGTCTGGCCCCAAATCATTATTAACAACATTAATGACCAGCAAAAATAATGGCACCAAGGTAAGAATGAATATAGCCACCTTGCATGCCAAGCGATACTCTTTAAAAATTTGAGCTATCATCTAATTTACCTAGCATGAGAACAGGTCTTCAAAAATAGCGAGTTAAATTCATACCTTTATAAAGACTGGCAACTTGTTCTGCATAGCCATTAAAAGGCAGTGTGTTTATGCGGTTAGGTTTGAATAACGAGTTTGGCAAGCGGCGCTCAGTTGCCTGACTCCAGCGAGGGTGATTAACCGATGGATTCACATTAGAGTAAAACCCGTATTCATTTGGCGCGGTGAGATTCCAACTGGTGGGGGGTTGTTGCTCAGTCAAATGAATACGCGTAATCGATTTAATACTCTTGAAACCGTACTTCCAAGGCACCACCAACCTCAAAGGCGCGCCATTTTGATTGGGCAATGTTTTACCGTACATGCCCACAGCCAAAATAGTCAACGGATGCATCGCTTCATCAATACGCAGCCCTTCGACGTAGGGCCAATCTATTGTGCTAAACCGCGATCGCTGTCCGCGCATTTCACTTGGCCGGTTGAGCGTTTCAAAAGCCACATACCTCGCCTTGCTAGTCGGAGAAAATCGCTTTAGTAAATCTGCCAAAGGAAAGCCCACCCAGGGAATGACCATTGACCAAGCCTCGACACAGCGCAAACGATAAATTCGTTCTTGTAATGCATGCGGTTTTATAATGTCTTCTAAATGATAATGGCCTGGCTTTTCAACCTCACCTGAAATATCAACAGACCAGGGTGATACGGTCATTGCAGAGGCGTAGCGTTTTGGATCGGATTTATCCATACCAAATTCGTAAAAATTGTTATAGCTAGCGGCATCTTCAAAAGGCGTTTGCTTTTCGCGGGTCTGGTAAGGTGGCTCTGCCGCTGAATAAACTAACGGAGGTTGGCTAAGGCATGTATGGTCAACGGCATCTTTCGCCTGGACCAGCTGATACGGCAGACATAAACCCATTGCAGCCTGCGCACTGCGATGAATAAACTGCCGGCGATTAATGTAATCTGCCTCTGGCGTTATTTCAAAGCTAAGAATATCAGTCTTTATAGTGGTGTTTGAACGCATTTTTTTTGCTCTGTACAACAGTCATTCCATTACAAACATTTGACCGCTAAATATAAAAGGCGTTCCCATGCTGCAAAATGATGAATTAAGTTTACCTTTTGCTGCTAAGCCGCCGCCATAAACTTGCTATCGGTCCAGAAAAAGCATAGCTACAGGCTAATAAAAATAATACCTTAGGCGGGTCTGTGGCTATTAGGCCAATCAATAAAATAAACAGCAACAGAGCAGCAACTGAAACGCGACGACTGAAATTAATGCCTTTAAAACTATGATAACGAACATTAGCAATCATTAGAAAACTCACCACTGCCGTTAGGAAGGCCATAGTAATCACTAATACAAAAGGAAGTGAGGTTGTTGTATACCCTAAATCGTATCCCAGCCAGACGGCTGAGGCCACTAATGTCGCCGCTGGCGGACTAGCAAGGCCGCTGAAATATCGGTTGTCGGCAGTGTCTGCTGCTGCATTAAAACGCGCTAAGCGAATAGCTGCACTAGCCACGTAAAGAAATGCTACTGCCCAGCCCAATTTACCTAAATCAGATAGGCACCACATAAACACGATAATTGCGGGCGCTAAGCCAAACGTCACCATATCAGAGAGCGAATCAAACTCTTGACCAAATCGACTTTGCGTATTGGTCATACGCGCAACTCGACCATCAAGACCATCGAGCAGTTGACCAAAAAAAATCGCCAGTCCTGCAGCGGCAAAATCGCCATTTATAGCGGCAATAATAGCGAAAAAACCGGCAAACAAAGCTGCTGAAGTGAATAGGTTAGGTAGTAGATAAATCCCTTTCCGGCGGACTTTTTTACCCCCCTCAGACACCTCCTCTACCATTTCATCAATCGGTAAGAAATCTTCTAACGGAGTAACCTCATCACTGTCATCTTTAAACGCCTCAAGTGAAGGCTTATCTTGATCGTCATCTAATTCATTACTCATGATAGTTGATCCAATACAAATTATTTAATAAGGGTTAACACTTTCAATGGCAGCATTAAGCCCGCTGATCGATGAATCATTCATCATCCATAGCCGCTACACCGCACCATGCGGCATTGATTAGCCTCTCATTGATGCGTCGCTTCATCACACAGAGCCCTATTTCTATCTGTGCGTCTATCGCTGCTTGCCTGAGGTCCACACTACTCAATACCTCTATGCTATCAAATACTGGACTGCTTGTGAGCACCAGCTTTGGTACCAATGCCACACCGCAACCCAGAGCCACCATACTGACAATAGCCTCATGACCGCTCACTTGGGCATAAATACTAGGATTAATACTTTCCGCGCGAAACCATTGCTCAAGACGACTACGCGACAAGCCTGACTCAGCCATTATCCATGGCACGTCAGACCAGTCGTTACTTAATTTGGCATCGCTTAATTGCTGTCGCAGCTGAGATGGAGCTTTAGGAGCAATAAAAACCAATTCTGAGCGTGATAAGACCTTAAAATCAATGTGCTGATCGAGTCGATCAGGCTTTGCAGCAATCACAAAATCCTCTTTACCCTGCTGCAATCGACTGAGCGACAAGGCTTGGTCACCGGTATGTAATTTGATCTCAATAAGCGGCTGCCGATCACGCAAATCGGATAAAATAGCCATTAATACGCTGTGGCTGGCAGTCACTGAGCAATACAGACTCACGGCCCCGCTTGGCTGATCTTGTTGCATTTGATTGGCTTGCTGTAAATCTTGCCACGCTGACAAGGTTTGCCGAGCAAAATCCAAATACCGTTTGCCGGCTGATGTTAAGGTGACCGAGCGATTACTTCGCTCAAATAGCGAGCAATTAGCGTCGCTTTCCAGCCGTTGTATCAAGCGCGATAGCGTTGATGGGCTCATATTATGTCGATCACTGGTGCGAGAAAAATGTAATTCTTCTGCTAAATCAATGAATACTTTGATAAATTTAGTGTCCATAGTTAGCCGCCGCTGACCGATTATAAGGAGTAATCATAACCATTGTTTCTTTATTTGAAATATCAAGTTGCAAATATATCATTTTACGCAACAAATGTCAGCCACTAGAATATAATTCCATTGAGAATCTCAATAAAATGAACTTCTTTTTTACTCGCTATTAGCGCCACGCTTTTCTACTCCCAAGGAACTCATACTATGGCTAACTACTTCAATACGCTTCCTCTGCGCTTGCAACTCGAGCAACTGGGCAAATGTCGATTCATGGACTCCAGTGAATTCAGCGATGGCTGTGATTATCTTAAAGGGAAGAAGATTGTCATTGTTGGCTGCGGCGCCCAAGGCTTAAACCAGGGTCTTAACATGCGAGACAGCGGCTTAGACATTGCCTATACCTTACGTGCATCGGCCATCACTGAACAACGCCAGTCGTGGAAAAACGCGACCGAAAACCGCTTTACGGTGGGTAGTTATGAAGAACTCATTCCTGAAGCGGATTTACTACTCAACTTAACCCCTGACAAACAACACACTGATGTTGTTAATACAATAATGCCTTTAATGAAAAAAGGAGCCGCACTGGCTTACTCGCACGGATTCAATATTGTTGAGGAAGGTATGCAAGTACGCGATGACATTACGGTTGTAATGGTCGCGCCAAAATGTCCAGGCACCGAAGTTCGTGAGGAATATAAACGCGGTTTCGGTGTGCCAACATTGATCGCAGTTCACACTGAAAATGACCCTAATGGCGATGGCTGGGCTATTGCTAAAGCTTACGCTTCAGCGACCGGTGGCGATCGCGCTGGCTGCCTCGCTTCCTCATTCATTGCTGAAGTAAAATCAGATTTAATGGGTGAACAAACGATCTTATGCGGCATGCTGCAGACCGGTTCAATCTTATGCTTTGATAAAATGATTGAAAAAGGCATCGACTCTGCTTACGCGTCTAAACTGATTCAATATGGATGGGAGACAATCACTGAAGGGTTAAAACACGGCGGCGTCACTAATATGATGGACCGTCTAAACAACCCAGCAAAAATCAAAGCCTTTGATTTGGCCGCTGAATTAAAAGACATTATGCGCCCGCTGTACCAAAAACATCAAGACGACATTATCACTGGCCACTTTTCAAAAACCATGATGGAAGATTGGGCTAACGATGATGCTAACTTGCTTCAGTGGCGCGCAGCAACGGCTGAAACCGCCTTTGAAAAGTCAGTTGCTAACGATACAGAAATTGATGAGCAAAGCTTTTATGACAACGGCATCTTAATGGTTGCCATGGTCAAAGCCGGCGTAGAATTAGCATTTGAAACGATGGTCACTGCCGGCATTATTGAAGAATCCGCATACTATGAATCTTTGCATGAAACGCCACTCATCGCTAACACTATCGCGCGTAAAAAACTGTATGAAATGAATGTAGTCATCTCTGACACAGCCGAATACGGCTGTTATCTATTTGATCATGCTTGCAAGCCTCTGCTTGCTGATTTTATGCAAGGCGTTGACACCGACATTATTGGTAAAGGTTTAAGCAGTAACCACAATGGCGTTGATAACCAAAAGTTGATTGCCGTTAATGATGCTATACGCAACCACCCAGTTGAAGTCGTTGGTAAAAAATTACGTGGCTACATGACTGCTATGAAAAAGATCGTTTAACTTTTTTCATGCAATAAAAAACCCAGCCTGTAGCTGGGTTTTTTATTGCATGAAACCAATTATAAGGCGAGTACTTTCTCACCTCTAGCAATGCCAGAAACACCACTACGGACCACTTCGATGACATTGGAGCCTTTAACTGCCTCAATAAATGCATCAATTTTTTGCTGAGTGCCTATCAACTGAATAGTGTAAAGTGAGCTGGTGACATCAACAATTTGGGCACGGAAAATATCAGCTGTTCGTTTTATTTCTTCTCTCGCCTCACCACTGGCACGCACCTTGATCAACATCAGCTCTCGCTCAATATGTTCACCTTCGGTTAGATCAACCAGCTTAACCACATCGACAAGTTTATTGAGCTGTTTGGTAATTTGTTCAATCGTCTGGTCGTCACACAAAGTGATGAGCGTCAAGCGCGATAGCGTAACATCATCAGTTGGTGCGACGGTTAAGGTTTCAATATTATAACCACGCTGAGAAAAAAGACCCACCACGCGTGACAGGGCGCCGGGAGAGTTTTCCATTAACAATGAAATTATACGTCTAGTGGATATATCTACATCTACGGTCGGCATCTTAGCTTCGCTCCGTCTTACTCAAATACATATCATTCATTGCACCATCAGGTGCAATCTGCATCGGATAAACATGCTCGTGCGGATCAACATAGACATCGACGAATACTACTTGCTCGCGACTGGTATCGATAGCAGTTTGCATCTGCTCTCGCAACTGTTTCTTGTCAGTTATTTTTATCCCAACATGGCCATAAGCTTCAGCCAGTTTAATAAAGTCAGGCAGCGAATCCTGGTAGACTGATTGAGAATAACGACTTTCATACTGCATATCTTGCCATTGCTTAACCATGCCAAGATAACCGTTATTTAAATTAACAATAAGCACGGGCAAATTATATTGCTTGCAGGTTGAAAGCTCTTGGATACACATCTGAATACTGCCTTCGCCTGTAACACAGGCAACAATTGCATCAGGATGAGCCAACTTGACGCCCATTGCTGCAGGCAATCCAAAACCCATCGTGCCTAGACCACCAGAATTAATCCACTGCCGTGGCTGGTCAAATAAATAATATTGCGCGGCAAACATTTGATGCTGGCCCACATCAGAGGTAACAAAGGCCTTGCCATCGGTTAACTCATGCAGCAACTGAACGACTTCCTGTGGCTTAATATTCTCGGAACTATCATCAAATCGATTTTGAGTATAAAGGCCATGTTTCTGACGCCAGCCATCGATGGTAGCCCACCATTTTGCTATCGCATCGGCATCCACTCGGTTAGCAATGCCCGGTTGCGCTTCAATATCTTTAATTTGACTCAACATTTCTTCAAGTACGGGCCGTGCCGGGCCAACAATCGGTAAATGAGAGATCACTGTTTTTGAAATACTAGCAGGGTCTACATCAATATGAATAATGGTCGCTTGCGGGCAAAACTTACTGATGGTGTTTGTCACTCGGTCATCAAATCGAGCCCCAACCGCTAAAATAACATCGCTTTCATGCATGGCATTGTTGGCTTCGTATGTGCCATGCATGCCCAACATGCCAACAAACTGACGATCACTACCAGGATAAGCCCCCAAACCCATCAGCGTATTAGTGATGGGAAAATTGAGATGACGAACCAAATCGGTTAACGCAGCGCTGGCATTGCCTTGAATGACACCACCGCCGGCATAAATCATTGGCTTTTTAGCCCGCAACAATAATTCAACCGCTTTCCTAATTTGTCCGCTATGACCTTTTTCTGCTGGCGCGTAAGAGCGAAGTGATACCTCTGCAGGATAATCAAAAGGCGCTTTATAGGCAGGCGCGGTGATATCTTTTGGAATATCAACCACGACCGGGCCAGGTCGACCAGAGGCGGCTAAATAAAACGCTGTTTTAATAATACGCGGGATATCTTCAGTGCGCTTAACCAAAAAACTGTGTTTCACTATCGGACGAGAAATACCGATCATGTCAGTTTCTTGAAAGGCATCTTCACCGATTAAATGACTTTGTACTTGGCCAGAGATCACCACCATGGGAATAGAATCCATATAAGCAGTGGCAATACCCGTAATAGCATTGGTCGCGCCTGGACCGGAAGTGACTAATACCACCCCTGTTTTTCCTGTCGAGCGCGCGTAACCGTCGGCCGCATGCGTGGCAGCCTGCTCATGACGAACAAGAATATGGGGTACCGAGGAATGACGGTGCAAGGCATCATAGATATGCAGCACAGCACCCCCTGGGTAGCCAAATATAAATTCGACCCCTTCCTCTTCAAGTGCTCTGGCGACCATATCGCCGCCCGATAACATTTCAACGTCACCATTGACCTCAGTCAAATTCGTGCTTTTAGCGTGCTCAGCACCGCTGGAGGGAGATTTATCTTGGTCTTTTAACATGTTAACGCTCTTAAATTTTGGCCTTGTAGTTCAATACAGCCGTAGATTCAATTGGGGCAAGCCAGATTCTGGTAGACATTGAATTGTTTAATTTCAATCGCCGCCTGTCAATAGCTAAGCCAACTATCACAGCTAATTCGGTCTTTTTACTCGATTTTTTACCCAAAACAACTGAATATGAGCTCGATTTGGTCTCGACTAAGCAAAGATAAAGCACGGCTATTTATCGTCGGCAGCGATCGCATCAATGTAATTTTTGTCGGCTAAAAGTCATCGTGCCACGAGTCTTCGCCTCAGTGGGCGGCTCGTAGTCCACCACAATCGTATCACCGGCGACAAAATCACCCGCCAACAACTGTTGTGCTAGAGGGTTTTCGAGTTGCTGCTGTAGCACACGCTTTAATGGCCGAGCGCCATAAACAGGGTCATAGCCGGCGTCAACCAGGCTTGCTAAGGCCTGATCGGATATCGAGAGCTGTAACTCTTTATCAGCCAAACGGCGCTGAAGGTGCTGCAACTGAATCACTGCAATATCGGCAATATGTTCTCGGGCCAAGGAATGAAAAACCACTGTCTCATCGATACGGTTTAAAAACTCTGGCCTAAAATACTGGCGCAACTGCTCCATCACCGCTTGTTTAATCTCCTCGGCATTTAACTCATTAGCCTGAATATGTTCCGAACCTAAATTAGAGGTCATTACAATCACGGTGTTTTTAAAATCAACCGTCCGGCCTTGACTATCGGTAAGGCGGCCATCTTCTAATACTTGCAGCAATAAGTTAAAAACGTCTGGATGAGCTTTCTCTACCTCGTCCAGCAGCAGCACCGAATAAGGTTTTCGACGCACCGCTTCGGTCAAATAACCGCCCTGCTCGTAACCCACATAACCCGGCGGCGCACCGATCAATCGCGCCACTGAATGCTTCTCCATAAACTCTGACATATCTAAGCGAACTAAAGCCGACTCACTGTCAAATAAAAACCGCGCTAACGACTTGCATAATTCGGTCTTGCCGACGCCAGTTGGGCCAAGAAACAAAAATGAACCATTAGGTCGATTAGGTTCCGATAAACCGGCTCGCGACCGACGTACCGCATGCGCGATGGCCGTCACTGCCTCAGCCTGACCGACCACATCGCGATGTAATTCAGATTCAATTCTCAGCAATTTTTCACGCTCACCCTCAAGCATTTTACTCAAAGGTATGGCAGTCCACCGCGAAACTACCTCCGCAATTTCTTCTTCAGTAACACGGTTTCTTAATAACGTCATGGTAGGCTGTTCACGCTCATCAAAGCCTGCTAACTGTTTCTCTAATTCAGGTATCTTGCCATACTGCAATTCCGACATGCGACTTAAATCACTGTTCCGACTGGCAATTTCAAGTGCCATTCTAGCCTGCTCTAGGGCAACTTTAATTTGCTGATCACCCTGAACAGAGGCTTTTTCTGCCAGCCAAACCTCATCAAGTTCAGCATATTCTTTTGCCACTTGAGCAATATCATCATTCAGTAAGTTCAACTGTTGTAGAGCAGCCGGATCGTTATCTTTTTTGACCGCCTCGCGTTGTATTTTTAATTGAATTAAGCGTCGCTCTAATTTGTCCATCACCTCTGGCTTAGAATCAATTTCCATCCGCATGCGACTGGCTGCCTCATCAATTAAATCGATGGCCTTATCAGGCAATTGACGATCACTGATATAGCGTTGCGAAAGTTTAACCGCAGTAATAATCGCCGCATCGGTAATATCGACACCGTGATGAACCTCATACCTTTCTCGTAAGCCACGTAAAATAGCAATGGCATCTTCTTCATTTGGCTCAACCACCAAGACTTTTTGAAACCGTCGCTCTAAAGCTGCATCTTTTTCAATAAACTGTCGGTATTCATTCAGCGTCGTTGCTCCCACACAATGCAAGTCACCGCGTGCCAAAGCTGGTTTCAGCATATTGCCCGCATCTAAAGCACCCTCAGCCTTGCCAGCACCAACCATGGTATGCAGTTCATCAATAAATAGAATAATCTGACCTTGTTGTTTAGACACCGCTTTAAGTACGGCTTTTAAACGCTCTTCAAAGTCACCGCGAAATTTGGCACCCGCTAGTAGCGCGGCTAAGTCTAACGACAGTAGCCGTTTATTTTTAATTCCTTCAGGCACTTCACCATTAATGATTCGCTGCGCTAAGCCCTCGGCAATAGCGGTTTTCCCCACCCCTGGCTCGCCGATTAATACCGGATTGTTTTTAGTGCGCCGCTGCAACACTTGAATAGTTCGGCGAATTTCATCATCACGACCAATAACGGGATCGAGCTGCCCTTGTTCAGCACGCGCAGTTAAATCGAGAGTATATTTCTCTAAGGCTTGGCGATGATTCTCAGTGTCATTGGCGTCAACCGATTCGCCTGCACGTAGCCCAGTGATGGCCTCGGCGACTTGTCCAGCATTGAACCCGGCATTTAAAAAAACTGCCTGTAAATCAGAGCCATTTTCTAACATCGCAGAAACAACCGCTTCGGTCGAAAGAAACTGATCGCCCTTTTGCTGGGCAAACTTCTCGGCTAAATTCATCACACGGGCAAGGCCTGGCGAAATTGATATATCGCCAGTCGCGGCATTTAAATGCGGAAAATCAACTAGCCTTTGCTGTAAGTCATTGTATAAACGATCGGTATCGCCTTTGCTTTGCTGCAACAAGGGCTTAATCGACGCTTCCGGTGCATCCAGCATTGAAAGCAATAAGTGGACTGACTCAATGGTCGCGTGATTATGGCTAATAGCCAGCGACTGAGCATCTGAGAACGCATGTTGCAGCGCTTTGGTTAAACGATCGAAACGCATGATATTGCCCCCTTTTTATCTCGCTAATACAATAGAGATGAGGACAAAAATTCATAAATCAAGCAATAAATTCAACGATAGTGAACTCGGCTACCGCTCTCGGGAATCAAACACCGGCGCCCGAGGTGCATCGAGTAAGCCAAACGATAATCGATTTAAACGAGAACGCTTATCTAGCTCATAATTAGCACCGTAGCGATAATCACCGCTTTCATCCAAAGCAGGATGATTAGGAAAATTATTTTTCAAGACCAATAAATTGGTCTGAGCCAATGTTGGCAACTCCATCTGCTGATAGCAAAAAACCAGCAAGGCCAAGGCATCAGCGGTGGCTTCTGATCCTTGAAAATTCTCAATCACGATTTTCGCGCGATTCACCGCGGCGGTATAGGCTTTACGCTTCACGTAGTAATTCGCCACCACTAATTCGTGACGAGCCAATACGTACTTAATATAAATCATTCGAGCTCTGGCATCGGCTGCATAGAGACTGTCGGGATAACGCTGAATAAACCGTTCAAATTCGCGAAAAGAACGCTCGGCCGAGGCAACATCTCGCTGAGCCTTGTCTGACTGATAAAATCGCGACAGTAAACCCGGCTTGAGGCTGTAGTTGGCTAAACCACGCATGTACCAGGCATAATCAACTTCAGGATGGTTTGCATGCAAGCGAATAAACCGCTCGGCCGAAGCGATCGCCGAATCCTCTTCATTGTTTCGGTAGTAGGCATAAATAATTTCTAACTGCGATTGCTCGGCGTAGGTGCCAAACGGAAACCTAGACTCAAGAAGTTGTAGATTCTTAACTGCCAAGTCAAAACTCTCCTTGTCGAGTAAGCTCTGCACTCGCTCATAGAGTTGTTTTTCGGTGAGAACTTTCGAGCTTTCTCGCTCCTCGTCTTTGTCCTTATCACCGAACAGCGAGCAGCTCATCAGCATGGTGGTCAACAACACACTTAAGCCATAATTGATCCATTTACCCATTAATCCCCAACCCTCTACTGCGTTTGATTTAGCCTTACGCCAATATAAGACGACACGACTGGATTGCGTTACAATCAGCCTATACAATCAATTATCGCATAACTGATCGACATTCGCCTATTTTAAGCCAATGAAAAATAACAGCATGGCAAAAACAACAAAAATGACTCAAGCCAGTAATTTAACCGACAGCGATTCTGAAGATAATGACAGCCTAGAATCAGCTCTATCTGAGCGCATTGAACACACGGCAATCATTGGGGCTGACTTATCAGGCTTAAGGTTCGACCAAATAGCCGCTAAAGTCTTTCCTGACTATTCACGCGGCAAGCTACAAACGTGGATCAATTCTGGTGAATTAACCGTCAACGGAAAAACCGCTAAAACACGGCAAAAATTATTCAGCGGTGCTGAATTACGCTTATCCGCAGAGTTCTCTCCGGTATCTGAATGGCAAGCCGAAGATAAACCGATCAATATTGTTTTCGAGGATGAGCATTTATTGGTCATTAACAAGGCGGATAACTGCGTGGTTCACCCCGCGCCTGGCCTGCAATCTGGCACACTGGTGAATAGTATCTTAGCCCATTGTCCCAGCAATGCAGCTCTACCCCGAGGTGGCATTGTGCATCGACTCGACAAAGACACCACAGGCTTAATGATGGTGGCAAAAAGTCTTATTGCGCATACCAGCTTGGTCAGACAACTGCAGGCACGCAGTGTCAGTAGAATCTACCGCGCCGTCGTCAGGGGCACATTTATATCGGGCGGAACAATTGATGCCGCCATGGCAAGACACCCCTCAGCAAGAACTAAGATGGCGGTCGCCAGTAATGCCAATAGTCATGGTGCCAAACCCGCCATCACTCACTACCGCATCGCCGAGCGATTTCAACACCACAATGAATTAACGATTAAATTGGAGACCGGTCGCACGCATCAAATTCGAGTGCATATGGCCCATTTAAAACGCCCCTTAGTCGGTGATAAAACCTATAATCCTCGCTACCAACAAATCGCCGGCATCAGCGAAACCTTGGACAGCGCCCTGCGTTCGTTTCCTCGTCAGGCGCTACATGCTTTTGAATTAGCCTTTGACCACCCAGTGACTGAGCAACATTGTGAGTTTCAATGTGAGGCCCCTGCCGACTACCAACAATTGATTCAATCCCTGCGGGACGAAGAAAAACGCTAAAATGACGGATAAGACTATCGCTGAACCTGTCGACGAGGCTTCAATCATCCACCCCATCTGGCCAGCCCCCGACCATATTTATGCCGGCGTTACTACCCGCATTGGCGGCTACAGTGACCAACCTTTTGAGCAAGGTAATATGGCCAATCATGTGGGCGACGACCCCCGCCATGTCGAAAAAAATCGCCAGCGATTGGCCGATTATGAAGCCCAACGCTGTGGCGACGAATTGCATTGGCAATGGCTGGAACAAAGTCACAGCAATCACTGCGTCGAAATTCATCAGAGCCAAGCCCGCCCACTAGCAGCCGATGCAGTCATCACTGCATCGTCAATGACCAATTGCGTGGTCATGACGGCCGACTGTCTGCCCATCCTTTTAACCAACGCCGAGGGAAACCAAGTGGCCGCTATTCATGCCGGCTGGCGTGGGTTAGCTCAGGGAATTATCAGCAATACAGTGTCACTTTTTCGCCAATCATTGAAAGTTAAAAAAATTCCACCAAGCCCCATTTATGCTTGGCTTGGCCCTGCCATAGGCCCCAATTCCTTTGAAGTCGGCGACGACGTCAAACAGGCTTTTGCCAGCCAAGCTCATCATAGCCAACTCAACTACCCGCTCGCTTTTACCCCGCACGGCAATAAAAAGCACCTAGCCGACCTATATCAGCTGGCCACATTGGAATTGAATCTCAATGATATTCATCATGTTTATGGTGGCGGTTTTTGCACCTTTCGCGAAACTGAGCGATTTTTTTCCTACCGTCGCGCATCATCCACTGGCCGAATGGCCAGCTACATCTATCGCCGAGATAAACCATAAAATAAGGTTTTATAGCCCGTTCAGCTTATGCACAAATTGGCTATTCCTTTCTCAATATACATACTCGAGAGGGATAAAAGCCATTAGAATGGCTTGGCAGAATTAACGTTTTTCAACCACATTATAGAGGTCAACAATGAGCTGGCAATGCACCCTAAGTAACGCAGTGATGCGTCTAAGCAAATGGTATATGCACGGCAAGGATTTCACCGCTGCCAAAGCCGCGATGATAAAAATGGCCGATAAACCCGCCGAGAACGCACCCTTCCCTGATGGCGCCACGGTGGAAAAAGTTCAATTTTCAAACGTGAACTGCGAGTGGGTTTATGATACCTCACTGACAGAAGAGCAAAAACAACAGGTTATTCTTTATTTTCACGGCGGCGGTTTTTTTGCTGGTTCGCCAGCCACCCACCGAGATGCTGCCCACCGACTTTCAGTCGCGGCCAAAATGCGCACCTTGTTAGTCGATTACAGCCTTACCCCCGAGCATGTTTTTCCTGTTGCTCTCAATCAAGCAGTCAGTGTGTATCAGCAGCTGTTATCATCCGGTATCAGCGCCAATAAAATTGCTTTTGGCGGTGATTCTGCTGGTGGCAATATGACCTTGGCGGTCATGAAGCAATTACAGCACCAAGGTATCGAGTTACCCTTCGCTGGATTTTGCATCTCGCCTTGGGCCGACCTCACCCACAGCGGTCATTCCCTGCAACGTAATCGCTATAAAGAAGCGATGATCCCGCAGGCTTTATTGAAAAACGCAGCCTTAGTTTATGCCGCGGGTGAACCATTAGACAACCCGCTTATTTCACCCGTTTTTGCTGACCTGCAAGATTTTCCACCACTCTATGTGATTGCCGGAGCCACAGAGATATTAGTTGATGATGCTAATCGTATCGCAGAACAAGCACAACGTTGTGGCGTTAAAGTTGAGAAAAAGATTTGGGCTAAAGCGCCGCACGCGTTTACCACCATGGCGAGCTTTTTACCCGAAGGCAGAGAAGCGATTAACGACATTGGCAATTTCTTGATTGCGACCCAAAGCAGTGCATCAAAAGCGGCAGAATAAAACGACAGCGTAAGGAACCGATAAATTAAAACTGATTACTGATAGCCGCTTAACAGCCTTTTTAAAGCCAACCAACATTGCTATTATTGGCTAATGTTGGGCACACTAATCAACACAGGTAATGATCTTTTTAAGCCATTATCGCGTATCCATTATTATTAACTTAAAGAGCTGTCCTTTTATGATGAATAAATCTGACATAATTGCTGCCATGAAAGTTCAATCCACGATTGACCCTGCCGCTGAAATTACCACTCGGGTTAATTTTATTAAACGACAATTAGTCAGCGCTGGCCTTCATCATCTGGTCTTGGGTATTAGTGGCGGCATCGACTCAACGACTTGTGCGCGATTAGCACAACTGGCTGTCGACGCGCTGAACAAAGAAGCAGGCCAAGGTGACTACCAATTTA
>PBSZ01000063.1 GCA_002726445.1 Cellvibrionales bacterium
ACCGGCTCGGCACTGGTATGCACCACTACTAAGGTTTTTAATTCCTGCCATGTCTGCCACGCGAGTTGCTGCAGGGAAGCCATCACTGGCATTGATTCATCGCTGGCTGGCAGTTCAACAGCGGCTATTACGCCGGCCTGCTCAAGCCGACTGCGCAACAGTGGCAATGTCTCAATCTTTGTATTAATAGCTGCCAACCTCAGAAACAGGCCATCGACGTCTAGCTCATTAACACTGGCAATCGCTAAGCGATCAGCGGCGATCGCGGTGCGTAAATCAAGCCAACTGGGATCAGCCAGCGAAACAAGAACAGCATCGGCGTTAGCCAGTAAATTTAGCGCCGTGCGGCCATCTTTTGCAATCAATAATCGCTGGCTGGCTAAACGCAATAGATATTCGACTTCAGCTATTTGCCAATCGTCGGTGGTGGTATTGGCGACCAAGGCCAAGCGTCGACTATTAGAAGCCAGCCGTTGATTAATCTCCTTGATGTGCGCATGGTAACGCGCGATTGCTTGCTGTTGATTTTTTTCATCCACCGCAAGATTTTTCTCTACGCCGTTGAGACGTTTATTCACTGTGGATAAAGACCGTTTAGCTGCTTGACTATCACTGCTTATTTGACTCAGCATGGGCTGTTGATGCCACTGCATCCAAGTACTGTATCCCGATCCGAGCAAAGCAATAATAGCAATAATGACAGCGACAACGGCGGTTCGATTCGAAGCTGATTTGGCAGCTGCATCGGCGGAAACAAACGTTTGCTGGTCGACAATCGTCGCATCTTCAATCTCATCTTGATGGTCGGTAGTATGCTGCTTACTCATTGCATGGTTCCTGCTTTATCGTTAGCCAAGCTTATCAGCCCTATCAAATTACGCGACTAACATAGGGTTTAAGATGCGGCGCTAAACTAAAATGTTAAACTAAAATAAAAAGCTAAAATAAAAAGCTAAGCCCGCTAGCATTACACCACTATATGCGCTTGTAAAGCCGCTAAAAAACCCTCTGCGCTGGCGTTGGCTGCGAGATGAATTCGATTAAATCCTGCCGCCTGTGCCAGATCATAAATACGCGGTGACGGCACCACTACGGCTATATCAAAAATTCGCTTTGGTAGCTGACCGTCTTGTATATGATGACAAAAATTACTGAAGGTTTCACCGCTGGCGAATAATATCGCGGCTACTGGCTGGCCACCATCGGCTAAGCCACAACTGTCGATCACCGTTGACGCATCATAGGCCGGCTGATGGCGCTGATACAGCTCGCAGTAATCAACCTTAGCGCCGCGCGCCTGCAATTGTTCAGCCAGTAATTCACGACCGCCACGACCACGAAAAATCATAAGCTTCTGTCCCGCTATCGACTGCAGTGCCGCTTTCGCCAGCAAGCCCTCACTGGTGGCCGGCCGATGCAGATCCATCGGCTCGCTCTCGCGGCTTTGAGGCCAGCCTTGATCCTCAATAGCCTTGGCAGTCGTCGCACCAATTGCCATGCAAGGCAATTGTGAAGGCCAAGCCAAAGATAAAGCATTGAGTTTTTCTGCGGCAAACCGCACCGCATTGCTACTGATAAAAATAGCCAGTTGTTGCTCGGCTAACCGCGACAGCTGTTGTTCAATCGCCTGTTCATCAGCGGGCTCATGCAAAGCTGATAACGCCAACATGGGCAGACATTGGCTGTCAATTTCTGCTTGCGCTAATACCTCAATCAGCCGATCTCGCTGACCTTCCGGTCGGGTTACCAGTACCCGCACCTTACCCATCGACTTGGTCCAATAAGCCTTGCGCGCCACGTGCCAATAGCTGCTCGGCTATCGTTACGCCTAATTGTTCTGCTTTTACAAGGGCCTGTGCCGATTCAAGGGTTAATAAGTGTTCGATATGACCGGACTCAATCAATAATTGTGAGCCATCCACTGCACCGACTCGGCCCTCTAACTGCAAGCGATCGCCCGCTTCGCTTAACTGCGCAAAGCCGGCAATGGGTACCTGACAGCCACCGTTTAAGCGTCGATTCATCGCCCGCTCAGCGGTGACAGAAAGCGCCGAAACCGCATCATTTAAGGGGCGAATCAAGGCCTGCGTGTCGGCATCATCATCGCGGCATTCAATCGATAATGCTCCTTGAGCGACGGCCGGCAACATCCAGTCCACGGGCAGGTGGAAACTGATACGGTCGGCGAGTCCGAGTCGCGTCAAACCCGCCGCAGCGAGGATAATGGCGTCGAATTCACCGTTATCCAGCTTGGCCAAGCGGCTATTTACATTGCCGCGCAGCGACTTGAACTGTAGGTCTGGGCGGCGCTGTTGCAACTGACATTGACGGCGCAAACTTGACGTACCTATGGTAGATCCTTCAGGTAAATCAGATATTTTAGTGATAGTGTGTGATAACTTACTGTCTTGGACACTCGGCAATACCAAGGCGTCGAAGGGGTCTTCGCGCTGACAGATGACCGCCAACACTAAGCCCACTGGTAGCTGCATAGGAACGTCTTTCGTCGAGTGCACAGCAATATCGGCACGGCCGTCAAGCAAGGCCGTTTCTAGCTCTTTCACGAACAAGCCTTTACCACCCACTTTGGCCAACGGCGCATCAAGAATCTTATCGCCGCGGGTGCTCATGGTTAATAGCGCAATCGAGAGCTCTGGATGCAGGGCCAGCAGTCGATCACGAATATGCTCTGCCTGCCAAATCGCTAAGGGGCTTTTACGCGTGGCAATAGTAAGGGTTTTCGGGCGGGGCTGACTCATGCAATCTCTCATTGGTCTTAATGGCGTTTGTTAAGTAGCAACAAACGGATGGACTTATGATAAGCAAAACTGCCGGTAAAGTCGTATACAAACAGCGCGCAATTTGCCCATAAGCGCCGAATTAAACCCTTTATGACTCCGCGAGGCTGTTAGTGAAGGTTATTATTTAGTCAAAAAAAGACCCGGCTATCGCTCGCGCCGCCCTAAACACTTGAGATTTAGCTTTAATCGCGTCACAAGGGCACCAATGACGGTAATCTTTCGACCTCTGCCCTGTGGTGATAGTGGCTTGATTTCCCATAAGATATACTCAATGCTGATCTTTTTAGGGTAATGGTTAACGACTATGAGTGCAGATAAGCCCAGCAATAACGGCGAACAAAAAACAACCCGCAATAGCCTCTGGGGCGGCCGTTTTCAGGAGCCCACCGATGCCTTTGTCGAGCGCTTTACCGCCTCGGTCAACTTTGATCAACGCCTTTATCGGCATGACATTCAAGGTTCTATTGCGCATGCCACCATGCTCAGCGCTGTCGGCGTATTAAAAGCCAGTGAGGCTGAGCAGATTATTGCCGGCTTAGAAGCCATTAGCGACGACATTACTGCGGGTAATTTTGACTGGTCTGTAGCACGCGAAGACGTGCATATGAATATTGAAGCAGCACTGACTGAAAAAATTGGCAGTGTCGGTAAAAAACTGCATACCGGCCGCTCGCGCAATGATCAAGTGGCCACCGATATTCGCCTCTATTTACGCGATGCCATCGACGCGATTCTGCAACAGCTGTCGCGTTTACAAACCGGTCTTATCGACTTGGCTGACCAGCATGCCGAAGTGATTATGCCTGGCTTCACCCATTTGCAAACAGCACAGCCGGTAACCTTTGGTCATCACCTGCTCGCATGGAACGAAATGTTGGCCCGCGACTACACGCGCTTGCTCGATTGTCAGGAAAGGATGAATCAATCACCGCTGGGCGCGGCAGCTTTAGCCGGCACCAGCTACCCCATAGACCGCGCATTGACAGCCGCCGCGCTAGGCTTTAGTCAGCCCACAGAAAACTCTTTAGACTCGGTTAGCGACCGCGACTTTGCCATTGAGTTTGCCAGCTGTGCCAGCATGATTATGATGCACTTGTCGCGCTTTTCTGAAGAATTAGTGCTGTGGACCTCCAGTCAATTTGACTTTATTGATCTGCCCGACCGCTTTTGCACTGGCTCCTCTATCATGCCGCAAAAAAAGAATCCCGACGTGCCAGAGTTAGTGCGCGGAAAAATGGGTCGCGTACAAGGTCATTTAGTCAACCTATTAACCTTAATGAAATCACAGCCCTTGGCGTATAACAAAGACAATCAGGAAGACAAGGAGCCCTTGTTTGATTCGATCGACACCGTGCTTGATTGCTTAACGGCCTATGCGGACATGGTGCCCGCAATTACACCAAAAGCTGACAACATGCGCGCAGCGGCTGGCCAAGGATTTTCAACCGCGACCGATTTAGCCGATTACTTGGTGCGACAGGGCGTTGCCTTTAGAGACTCGCATGAAATTGTTGGCAATGCCGTTGCCCAGTGTATCGCTCAGCAATGCGATCTCAGCGATTTATCACTGGCCGATTTACAGGCCTTTAGTCCGCTGATCAATGATGATGTGTTTGCCGTATTAACCCTCGAGGGTTCGGTGGCAAGCCGCGATCACTTTGGCGGTACCGCACCGTCACAGGTGAAACAAGCGGCCGCCAGAGCCAAGCAATTAATTGCCGCACGCCAACAATGAGGCTGAAGATATTGTTAACCCTGTTTATCAAACCACGCCTAGCGACTGATCGGCTTAAACGTTTGAGCTTATTCCTTATCGTTATGGCGTGCACGGCTTGTGGCCAAATGGGTCCGTTGTATTTACCTATTGATGAAACCGCAAGTGACACATCCACCGCCACTACAACCACCGAGTATTAAGGTCAACCATGTCAGCTTTTGTTTACCAACAGGGTCAGTTAATGGCAGAGCAGGTTGCTCTGGCATCGATCGCCGAACAGTTTTCAACTCCCTGCTACGTTTATGCGCGCCAAGCGATCGAGCAAAGTTACTTAGGCTACCGACAGGCACTCGATAGCCGAGGGGCTAATCAGCACTTAATTTGCTATTCGGTCAAAGCCAATTCAAATTTAGCAGTGTTAAGTGTGCTCGCCAAACTCGGTAGCGGCTTTGATATTGTCTCGGGCGGTGAACTCGAACGCGTGATCCGCGCCGGCGGTGATCCAGCTAAAGTGGTGTTTTCTGGCGTCGCCAAAAACGCGGCAGAGATTAGTCGTGCCCTAGAAGCTGGCGTGCATTGCTTTAATGTTGAATCGGAAACCGAGCTGCTGCGTATCAATCGTATCGCCGCCGAAAGTCATCAAATCGCATCCGTTTCACTGCGAGTCAACCCGGATGTCGATGCCCAAACACATCCCTATATTTCAACCGGTTTAAAAGAAAATAAGTTTGGTATTGATATCGACGAGGCCTTAAGCGTCTACCGACATGCCAACCGCCTCAATGCCATTAGAATTGTTGGTATCGACTGCCATATTGGCTCACAGCTAGTATCAGCCGAACCGTTTGCCGATGCCCTGCAGCGAGTACTGGCATTAGTCGACACACTGGCTGAAGAAGGCATCGAGCTAGCCCACATTGATGTCGGCGGCGGCTTAGGCATTTGCTACCAAGACGAACAACCCCCTAGCGCTGCCGATTATGTCGCGAGCTTACTCGACACCTTAGGTGAACGAAGCCAGTCATTAATCATGGAGCCAGGTCGTTCGATCGTCGCCAATGCGGGCGTGCTGTTAACCACTGTCGATACCATTAAAAGTAATGAGCAGAAAAACTTTGCAATTGTCGATGCCGCCATGAATGACTTATTACGGCCGGCGCTGTATCAGGCATGGATGAATATTTTACCGTTAAACGAAAACGCAGACCGCCCCGCCCAGCACTATGACGTAGTCGGCCCCGTGTGTGAGACCGGCGACTTTTTAGGGAAAGATCGACTGCTAGCCATTGCCGAAAATGACCTGCTTGCGGTATGCTCGGCAGGCGCCTATGGCTTTGTCATGGCGTCAAATTATAATAGCCGTGGCCGGCCGGCTGAAGTGATGGTCGATGGCGAACAGCTACATTTAGTGCGCGAACGTGAAACCATTGAGGATTTAATGCGCGGCGAAAGAAGCCTTTAGCTCTTTTTATAAGATCGACTTTAGCCCTTTTTATATATAAGCCTTTAGCTCTTTTTATAAAATCGCCTTTAGCCGCTTTTATAAAACAACTTTAGCGTTAATGATATTATGCAAATACGATTCACAAAAATGCACGGGCTAGGCAATGACTTTGTGGTAATTGATTTACTGTCACAAAACATTGAACTCAGTGCGCTGCAAATTCGACAACTGGCTGATCGTCATCGCGGTATCGGCTGCGATCAACTGTTACTGGTCGAAGCACCTAAATCACCTGAGACCGACTTTCACTACCGGATTTTTAATGCTGACGGCGAAGAGGTTGAGCAGTGCGGTAACGGCGCACGATGTTTTGGTAAATTTGTTAGCGACAAACGGCTAACCGCTAAACGTCGGCTACGGGTTTCAACCATGACTAGCGAAATCAGCATTGAAGTAATCAATGCAAGCACTGTCTGCGTCGACATGGGCGTGCCTAACTTATCACCTGAGGCGCTACCCTTTGTTACGGATCAAGCACCCTGCCTTAATGAAAATAGCTTTATAGTTTCGCACTCGCTGGGCGAATCTGAATTGAGTTTAGTCGCAATGGGCAACCCCCATGCGGTGATGCTGGTTGATGATATGGCTAACGCCAAGGTTGAAACCTTAGGCGCTTTGCTAGAATCTCATACCAGCTTTCCTAACCGAGTCAATGTCGGCTTTATGCAAGTGGTTAATCGCGAGACGATTAAACTGCGAGTCTTCGAACGCGGCGTCGGTGAAACACAAGCTTGCGGCAGTGGCGCCTGTGCGGCGGTGGCGGCAGGGATTCATCGCGGCCTTTTAGACGAGCAAGTATCGGTTCAGTTGCTCGGCGGCGAATTAACGATCCAATGGGCGGGGGGCAATAGCTCCTTATTGATGACCGGCAGTGCAACCAAAGTATTTGATGGGAAAATAAACCTATGACAACCGCGTATTCGGACAATACCTCAACAGACTCATCGCTTGCAAGCGACTCATCTAGCAACGCGCCGATTTCGGCACAGGCAGTGGCAAATTACTTACTCGACAACAGTGATTTTTTTGCCCAGCATCCTGAAATATTGGCTGAATTATCCCTACCGCATAATAGCGGCAGTGCGGTTTCTTTAATGGAGCGACAGGTCGCTATCTTACGTGAAACCAGCATTCAAACTCGGCATAAACTCAGTGAATTCATGCAAGCCGCAAAAGAAAATGACAGTTTATTGCAGACCACACAATCACTGATAATTGATTTAATTAACTGCCGATCACTAACAGAAACTTTTGGGATGGTAGAAGAAAAGCTAGTCATGCGATTTGGCGTCGAGTCGGTGGGTGTGTTGTTAATCAGTGATGCAGATGCCGCTAGCCATGGTCTCGATCCACGTTTTCATCAGTTACAGGCCGATGCTGACAATGCCATTGCCGGCATTCTGCAAAATAAAACGCCTTTGTGCGGGACGCTACGCGACAGTGAAGCCGAATTTATTTTTAGTAACAGCCAATACGCCATTGGCTCGGCCGCCATTACCTCACTGCCGATTAGCCATAAAGCAACTAACAGCACGCTCTTGCTGGCTGTCGCGCATCATGACAGTCATCATTACGACAGTGAAACCGGCACGCTGTTCCTCGACTATCTTGCCGAGATACTGGTCGCCTTAATCAACCGTTTGA
>PBSZ01000064.1 GCA_002726445.1 Cellvibrionales bacterium
GAAGGCCAATACCCTGTCGCAAATGATCCATGGTGGCAAGATGCTCTTTCCAAAGCCCATCGAGGATCTGCAGCATAATTTGCTTTTCAAACCGCCTAGCTGCATCGCCAAACTGAGCCGCTTTATCATGATATTTATCAGCTAATTGCTGAACAATCTTTTGTCTTAGACTTTCTTCGTAAAGCTCATCATCGTCATCCAACCACTGCTTAATAGGCAAATCAATATCAAAACTAGACTTCAAGCTAGACACTAAGCCTTCGACATCCCATTGATCTTCGATACTCTGTGGCGGTATGAAACCATCTACATGATCGTTAATGACATCATGTCGAATAGTATTCACCATATGGCTAATATCATCAGCTAATAAAATATCATTTCTTTGCTGGTAGATAATTTGCCGCTGATCGTTGGCGACATCGTCGTACTCGAGCAACTGCTTACGAATATCAAAATTTCGCCCTTCAACTTTTCGCTGGGCTTTTTCTATCGCATTCGAAACCATTTTATGCTCTATGGCCTCGCCCTGCTCCATACCTAAGCGCTGCATAAAGTTTCGCACACCATCGGAGGCAAAGATGCGCATCAAGCTGTCGTCCATAGACAAATAAAACCGAGTCACACCCGGATCACCTTGACGGCCCGAGCGGCCGCGCAGCTGATTATCTATCCGTCTAGATTCATGCCGCTCAGTGCCAAATATATGCAAACCACCTGCAGCCAGCACCTGTTCCTGTCGCAATTGCCAATCTTCTTTATGGGCGGCTATCCTGCTTTCATCATCGGTATCAAGGGCTATCAACTCAGCTTCTAGGTTACCGCCTAAGACAATATCGGTTCCACGACCAGCCATATTAGTCGCAATCGTTAGGGCACCAGGACGACCGGCCTCAGCAATTATTTTCGCTTCACTTTTATGAAACTTTGCGTTCAAAACATTGTGTTCTATTTTGGCTTTGTTCAAAAATTTTGATAACTGCTCTGAGGTTTCTATCGATGCGGTACCTACCAGTATGGGCGCACCTGTATCCAGCGTTTTTTTAATATCTTCAACGACTGCTGCGTATTTTTCATCAACCGACATAAAAATAAGATCGTTTAGATCTTGGCGGACGGTCTGCTTATTGGTTGGAATAACAATGACATCTAATGAATAGATTTGATGGAATTCAGGCGCCTCAGTATCAGCTGTACCGGTCATACCGGCGAGTTTTTGATAAAGACGAAAATAGTTTTGAAATGTCGTTGAAGCCAAGGTTTGACTTTCAGCTTGAATATTAACGCCTTCTTTTGCCTCTAAAGCCTGGTGTAGACCATCAGATAATCGTCGGCCCAACATGGTTCGACCGGTATGTTCATCAATTAAAACTACGTTATCGTTTTGAACAATGTATTCAACATTGCGCTGAAATAAATGCAATGCTCTCAATGCCGTTGTCACATGGTGCAGCAAATTCAAATTGCCGGTTGAGTAAAGGCTATCGCCTTCATCGAGCAACTTCTCTTCGATTAAGATTTCTTCGACAAATTCGTGCCCTAGCTCTGTCAAATCGACACTGCGCTGCTTTTCATCAATAATAAAATGACCATCATCTGCCAATTGCGGATCTTGTTCGATCGTCGATTCCGGATCACTGGCTCTTTGCAAGCGAGGAGCAATTACTTTCATGCGCTTATACAAGGCCGAGCTATCTTCTGTTGGCCCGGAAATAATTAGCGGCGTGCGAGCTTCGTCAATTAAAATAGAATCGACTTCATCAACAATCGCAAAATAAGTGCCGCGACTGACACGGTCTTCTAGGCTAAAAGCGGTATTGTCGCGTAAGTAGTCAAAACCAAATTCATTATTGGTGCCATAGGTGATGTCTGCTGCATAAGCCGCTCGCTTATCCTCAGCCATTTGACCCGATTGGATAATACCAACAGTCAAACCCAAGAATTCATACAAGGGACGCATCCAATTAGCATCGCGTTCGGCTAGATAGTCATTAACCGTCACAATATGTACGCCCTGTCCGGCCAAAGCATTCAAGTAGGCAGGCAAAGTAGCCACCAAGGTTTTACCCTCGCCGGTTCGCATCTCAGCGATCCGCCCCTCATGAAGCGCAATACCGCCCAGTAACTGCACATCAAAATGGCGCATGCCCAAACTTCTAGCACCGGCCTCTCTGACGGTAGCGAATGCTTCAGGAATTAACTTGTCGATACTCTTACCGTTTGACACAGCCTGTTTTAATTCGGCTGTTTTCGCTAATAACTCAGCGTCTGATAAAGCGCGATACTCGTCCTCTAAAGCGCTGACTTTAGCCACAGTCTTCGACATTCGCTTCAGTTCTCGATCATTGCGAGAACCAAATATTTTTTTAAATGTTTTAACAATCATAACGGCACTATCGTCTCATCAATTCTGCTTGTTTATTACCGGCCGGCCACTGCATTTCGACAATTTTTAAGCTGGCTATCGAGTGGGCTTTCCACATCGATAAGAATATTTATGCTGGATAAAATGCAATACAACAAAGCATTCAAGCATAGCACGTAAACACCGTGTTTTGGCTGTATTAGAGAGGCAAATAAGACACAAGAATGTACTGTATTAGCCAATTTACGGCTGGTGGAGGTTAGATTATAAGTGTCGGATGTGACTATAGACTTGCACGGTAAATATACCGCTCAGGATTGACCGACTTTCCATTTCGTAGCACCTCAAAATGGACATGCGGTCCCGTCGAACGACCACTACTCCCCATTAAGGCTATGACCTGGCCTTTTTCGACAATATCACCCACTTTGACTGCCAACGAATGATTGTGCGCATAACGCGTTATATAACCGTTGCCGTGATTCAATTCGACAATATTGCCAAAGCCTGAGCGAGAGCTCGCCTCGGTAACAATACCACCCGCAACCGCAATCACATCAGAACCTTCTGCACCAGCAAAATCGACGCCGTCATGCCAGGCTTTACGTCCGCTGAAGGGATCAATCCGATGGCCATAGGATGATGACATCCAACCCTTTTTGATCGGTTTACCTGCAACAAAAGCTTCGAGACGCAACTCTTTAGCTGCCAATTGTTTGTCGAGCAAGGTCAATTCTTGCTCGCTTTTTTCAACGTGAGAGCTCAATTCTGCCAGCAGTTTTGTTAATGGCAAGTCATTGTTGATAGATATTAAATCGCCATTAACAGCTTCAACTTTGGGGCCACCTAAGGCTGGCCGTAAGCTAAAATCAAATTCGCCATCGTCTAATTCAGCTTTAGCCGCAATTTGCTCACCCAGTGCATCTAATCGAATCACCCGCGCTTCTAACTCGGCGACATGAAGAGTGATACCCGAGAGCTCATCAACAATTTGCGTTTCAGCTTGAATGACCATCGATTCTTGTTGACTTAATTGCGCCCGCCATTGCGATAACATCTGCCGGCTAAGTTCACTGCGCTCCGATACACTTAAAAGCCATACGAAACTAGCGCCCGCAATGAAAGGCACCAAAAAAGCTATCATGCAGATAGCTTTGTGGGCAAGCTTAGCACTGTCTAAGGTCGTTGATTCAGCGCCAGGACCGGGCAAAAAAATTAACTTCATTGTATATCTCAGCAAAAACGCAGATTGGTCAAATAGTGACCATTTATCATTTTAGAAAAATAACAGAAATTTACCTTTTTGCAAAGAATTTTTGTTGCTTCGCGCAGGAAAACTAACTTTTTCAACAAAAAGAGTAGGCTCTAAATGCGCTGAAGGAAACTATGTATTAGATTTTCTGATACTTAATCCAGTAATCGGGACGTCATGTATTGCGTGTCATACCGCCATAACTGGTGAGGCAAAGGTAATTGGTGATTTTTCAGAATCTTCAAAAGTCACGACTTCCCAAGCGTCTTGTTGCACCATGAGAGCACGAAGTAATTTATTATTCAGGGCATGTCCCGATTTATGGGCTCTAAACTCTCCAATTAAACTGTTACCGAGTAAGTAAAGATCACCAATCGCATCCAATACCTTATGACGAACAAACTCGTCTTCGTAGCGTAATCCATCTTCATTTAAAATACGATAGTCATCAACCACGATAGCATTATCAACGCTGCCACCTTGAGCAAGTCCTTTAGAGCGCAAATGCTCCATTTCGTGCATAAAGCCAAAAGTTCTGGCTCGACTAACCTCTCTAACAAACGAAGTTGAACAAAAATCAACTTCCGCACAGGCTGGCCGACCACGAAAAACAGGATGATCAAAATCAATAGTGAAGGTTACTTTGAAGCCGTTGCGGGGCAGAAAACTGGCAAATTTATCATCCTCTTCAACCCGAATTTCTCGCTTAATACGAATAAACTTTTTAGCGACTGATTGCTCTTCGATGCCAGCTGATTGCAGCAGGAACACAAAGGGACCAGCGCTACCATCCATAATAGGCACTTCAGCGGCGCTCATTTCAACATAGGCATTATCGATACCCAAGCCAGCCATTGCTGAGAGCAGATGTTCAACCGTAGATATACGTACGCCGTCTTTGATGAGTGTGGTAGATAAGGTTGTGTCGCCAACATTTTCAGCCGTCGCGGGTATTTCAACCACAGGATCTAAGTCAACACGACGAAAAACAATACCGGTATTTACTGCTGCTGGGCGCAAGGTCAGGTAAACTTTTTTCCCTGAATGCAGGCCAACGCCAGTCGCACGAATGCTATTCCTTAATGTTCTTTGTCGTATCATGGCTCACCTGATTATTCGATTATTTGATCGTTATTAGCAGTCATATAACTATCGACAAAGCTTCGACAGTTTATTCCTTAGCCAATCGCGAATATTTCTCGATTTGGGGCGCGGATGCTAGCAGAACTTTTCAGTATTTGCTAGCCAACAAATAATCATTTGCCTGCCGCAGATGCGCCCTAAAAAATCGGTTAAACCATAATTACAGACCAACTAATTAGCTTGGCGGCGCAAAAATGCAGGAATATCCAACAAATCCAAATCCTTAGCTGCTGAATTTTCAACCGACTTGCCGTCTTTCTTCGACTCTTCTACCGACACTGCTGCCGGCTCTGAAGGACGCGTCACCGGAGTAGTTTCGGCTTTATTCGCCTCATTTCTAAACGCCGTCGGTGTGTCATAATTGATCTGAGACCCACGGTTCACGGGGCTAGAGCGCCTATCGACTGACTTTAAACGGCCCGCTGAAGCCGGCTCGCCCAAGCCTGTAGCAACGACCGTCACTTTCAACTCATCGGTCATTTCAGGATCAATTACGGTTCCAACCACGACAGTCGCGTTGTCTGAGGCAAATTCCTCGATAGTATCGCCTACTTCGGCAAACTCACCCAAAGAAAGATCCATGCCAGCTGTAATATTCACCAAAATACCGCGCGCGCCTTGAAGGTTTACATCCTCTAATAACGGGCTTCGAATAGCCGCTTCTGCTGCCTCACGGGCTCTTGCTTCACCACGAGAAACCCCTGTACCCATCATCGCCATGCCCATTTCTGACATTACTGTTCGAACATCGGCAAAATCCACATTGATCATGCCAGGACGGATAATCAAATCGGCTATCCCTTGTACAGCACCCAATAATACATCATTGGCAGATTTAAAAGCGTCGAGTAGGCTTGTATTTTTACCCATCACTGCCAACAGCTTCTCATTTGGAATAGTTATCAGTGAATCAACATGCTGCTGCAATTCACGAATACCGGCTTCTGCATGCTCTAGACGCTTTTTCCCTTCAAACTTAAAGGGCCGAGTCACTACTGCAACGGTTAAGATACCCATCTCTTTTGCCACTTCGGCAATAATAGGTGCCCCGCCGGTTCCTGTTCCGCCGCCCATGCCGGCAGTGATGAAGACCATATCAGCACCACCAATAATTTCAGCAATACGATCTCGATCTTCAAGTGCTGCTTGACGCCCGACATCGGGATTAGCACCTGCACCCAGACCTTTTGTAATTGCGCCCCCCAACTGGAGGACAGTGTTAGCAGCCATGTCGGCTAACGCCTGCGAGTCGGTATTGGCACAAATAAATTCCACACCATCAATATTATTATTGATCATATGCTTAACCGCATTACCGCCACCGCCGCCAACACCAATAACTTTTATTACTGCATTTTGTGGCAAGCTATCAACTAGTTCGAACATAATATTTCCCCCTCAGGAACTTTATAACTTTATAAAATTAAATTAGATTAAAAATTGTTTTTAAACCAAGCTTTCACTTTTGCTAATAAATCATTTACCTGACCTGATGAACCTAAACTTTGCGACTCATTGAGCTGTTTAAAACCATAGTGCAGCAACCCTACCCCAGTAGCATGAATAGGATTTTCAGCCACCTCTTTAAGACCGGTAATACCAACCGGAGAACCCAGCCTTACTGGCACATGAAAGATCTCTTCGGTTAGCTCAACCATACCTTTCATTTTTGAAGAACCTCCAGTTAAAACGATACCGGCGGCTATCAAGTCTTCGTAACCACTTCGACGCAGCTCAGCCTGAACCAAGCCAAGCAGTTCGACATAGCGTTGCTCTACAATTTCAGCCAAGGACTGTCGTGATAAATCTCTGGGTGGCCTATCACCAACACTAGGAACTTTAATTGTTTCATCAAGGTCAGCAACAAACTGCGTAAGCGCACATGCATATCGAATTTTTATATCTTCGGCATATTGTGTCGGTGTGCGTAATGCCATGGCAATATCATTAGTGACTTGATCACCCGCAATTGGAATGTTCGCGGTATGACGGATAGCCCCCGCGGTAAATACCGCTATGTCGGTAGTGCCTCCACCGATATCAATTAAGCAAACACCTAGCTCACGCTCATCATCTGTTAACACTGAATAACTTGAAGCCAATTGCTCAAGAATAATATTCTCGACATGCAGCCCACAGCGCTCGATACATTTTTCAATATTTTGTGCTGCATTCACTGCGCAGGTAACTAAATGGACTTTGGCTTCTAATCGAACACCAGACATGCCCAATGGCTCTTTAACCCCTTCCTGGGTATCAATGAGATAATCCTGCGGCAGTACATGAAGGATTTTTTGATCCGCGGGGATAGCTACCGCTCGAGCAGCATCAATCACCCCATCGACATCAACCGGCATAACTTCACGCTCACGAATGGCAACAATACCGTGTGAATTCAAACTCCGTATGTGACTACCAGCAATGCCCGCATAGACAGAATAAACCTGGCAACCCGCCATTAATTCAGCCTGCTCGACGGCTCGCTGAATTGACTGAACCGTTGACTCGATATTAACAACAACGCCTTTTTTGAGTCCTTTTGAAGGGTTCGTTCCTAAACCAATGATTTCAATTTCACCCTCTTCATTTTCTTCGCCGACAATCGCAACTACTTTCGATGTGCCGATATCCAAACCAACTATGATTTTTCTTGCAGCAGGGTTAGACATGTCCGCTCTCCAATTATTAATATAAAATCTCATTCTCAAAAAATGAGATTAATGGTGTTTCACTTGGCCGATATATATTGACGATTGAGGCATCGATCGATCTTCTTTTACAGCAATACCATTTGCATAACGCAAATCGATATTATTAATCACAGCTAACTTTTCCTTAAAAGGCGTATCGAGCAGCGCCAGCAGTCGCCGAAAACGAACTTTTATATCCTCAGCACCTAACACTAACCTTATAGCATCATTAATAACTAAAGTTATTTCACCTTGAGCTGATCGATTTTGCTCGGTAATCCTTAACTCTTGGTTAATCAATGGCTGTTGAAAAAAATTAAACCAAACAATCATTTCTTTTATCTGCATAGCTTCAGATAACACATTTTGACTTGGCTTACTCTGATCTCTTAGCATTGGCAAATGATTAAATGGCAAAACAGATTTTGGCGTGACCAAGTCGCCAGTTGTGGTTAGCAAATAATAATTGTTCCAGCGAGCAACGGGCACATATTCATCGATACCAATATATAATCGATTTGGCCATTGACGTCTAATCTCAGCCTGCCTGACCCAAGCATGCGACTCTAAATTCTGCTTTATGTCTGCCAAATTCAGCCGCCAGAAACCCTCGCTTATATTGGCCTCAACTAAAGACAGCAGCGCTTTTTCAGAAACCCCCTGCTGACCATTGTCTAAATTCGAACCTGTCTGACCCGAAATAATAATTTCACCTGTTGGCATCTCTGCCATGAAGTTAGCCATTGAAAAAACGCCCGCAATGAACACCAACAAAATACCTAAGGCAAAAACATTACGCATGGTGTGTTGTTGACTTTGATTTTTTTCCATAGCGGTCTTTTTAGGCACTGCGCCAATATGCCGAATAGTGCTTTTACAACCCAATTTTAATGAAAATAATTTTCTTATGGCTTTCATCTATTAGCCTCATAAGAAAGATCGATAATTATTTTCATCAAATGATTAAAATCAATGCCCGCTGCTTTGGCTGCCATAGGCACAAGACTGTGTGAGGTCAGACCTGGTACAGTATTCACTTCCAGCAAGTAAAACTCACCGGTCAGGTTATCTTGCATAAAGTCAACTCGACCCCAATGTCTACAACCGAGGCTATCAAAAGCCTTCCGGGCAATACTCTGCAACTGACTCTCATCCTTTTCATTTAAGCCACTAGGCACTAAAAATCCAGTATCATCATCACTGTACTTGGCTTCAAAATTATAAAATTCTCGAGCAGTGGTTATCTGAATCGAAGGCAGAATATAGCCTTCTAATATTGCCACGGTATATTCAGGGCCAACGACTAATTTTTCGGCGAAAATGTTAATCCCAAAACTTGTCGCACTAAGATAAGCCTGTTTTAATTCCTCTACCGATGAGGCCAATGACATACCAATACTTGAGCCCTCTTCCGCAGGCTTAACAAATGCTGTTCCACTTAAGTCTTCTAAGACCTCAACAAAATCACTATCTTCGGTTAAACTCAGATACTTGGGTGTTGGTAATGATAAACCTCGCCATACATTTTTTGCGCGCACCTTATCCATTGCTAACGCAGAACCAAGCACAGCTGATCCCGTATAGGGTATCGATAAACTTTCAAGCACCGCTTGCATAGTGCCATCCTCACCACCTCGACCATGCAACGCAATAAAAGCAAACACCGGTTTAATGGCTTGCAAACTGGTAATCGCTTGACTCTCGGTATCAATCTTCACGGCGTCAAAACCCATTGATAGCAAACTATCAAACACCGCCTGACCACTTTCTAATGAGATCTCACGTTCTGAGGCATTACCCCCCATTAATACTGCAATAGGCCCTAAACTCTTCAGTGCGTCTAGCTTTGTATCGTCAATGATTAATTCATTTTTTTTCATCAAAATAATTCTCTAAACCTTATCAGCACTGCGTCTGACAATATCGGTAGATACTTTACTCACATCGCCAGCACCCTGAGTGATTAGTATATCGCCTGACTCCATCGTACTTTTTAACAATGAATATAAATCATCATTCTGTGCAACATGAACGGGATCAAGCTCACCTCTTTGCCGAATACTCATAGCTAAGCTTTTACTATCAGCACCCGCAATAATCTCCTCACCAGCAGAATAAACATCTAATAAAAATAGACTATCGACCTTAGATAAAACTCGAACAAAATCTTCATATAAATCATGCGTTCTTGAATAGCGATGCGGCTGATAAATCATGACCAATCGCTGATCCGGCCAACTCTCACGGGCAGCTTTAATCGTAGCCTCTACTTCTGTTGGATGATGGCCATAATCATCGACTAAAGTAATCACTTGGCCACTCAACGTTAGATTGCTGGTTACTTGAAACCGTCTAGCGACGCCGTTGAACTTCTCTAGAGCATTTAAAATAACGTCCGTCTCAACACCCTCGTCTTTAGCCACAACGAAAGCAGCGGCTGCGTTTAATGCGTTATGCATGCCTGCGGTATTTAGACAAATCTGCACCGGACCTCTAGCTTCATTATGACTCAGTAAAAATTGAGTTTTTAATCCTCGACTCTTGTATTCGCTTAAGCGGTAATCTGCTGATGGATCAAACCCATAAGTAATCACAGGTCGATGGAAATCAGCCATTAAGCTAGATATATGCTTGTCGTCGATGCATACAACTGCCAAACCATAAAAAGGAAGGTTATGAATAAACTCAACAAATGTGGATTTCAATTTAGAAAAATCACCATCGTAAGTTCCCATATGGTCTGCATCAATATTGGTGATCACGGCAACCATTGGCTGAAGATGTAAGAATGAAGCATCACTCTCATCTGCCTCGGCTATTAAGTAGCGACCATTGCCCAGCTGGGCATTGGCATTTGCACTGTTTAACAAGCCTCCAATGATAAATGTTGGCGCCAAATTCGCCCGAGCAAATATCGATGCAAGTAAACTTGTTGTTGTGGTTTTACCGTGGGTGCCGGCTACTGCAATACCATGGCGATAGCGCATTAACTCGGCTAACATCTCAGCTCTTGGTACAATGGGTAATTGTGCTTGCTGAGCGGCAAGTAATTCACTGTTATCTTTGTTTATTGCCGTAGAAATAACCACCACATTGGCATTTTTAATATTGTCATTGGAGTGGCCAATAAAAACGGTTACACCAAGTTCTGACAATCGCTTTGTATTTTGCGTCTGCTGGATATCTGAACCACTAACTGTATAGCCCTGATTGAGCAACACCTCGGCAATGCCGCACATGCCCGCTCCGCCGATACCAATAAAATGAATCACTTTGATTCTTCGCATTTCTGGAATGAATACAGCCGATTTAGGCATAGGCATACCCCGAGCAAGCATCAGCAATAATATGGGTCGCATTGGGCATCGCCATGCTGCTCACTTTATTACCTTTGACTATTAACTCACTGCGATTAGCCAGTAATTCACCAATCAAAGCCCTGGCATTAGTAATCGTAAATTCAGCATCAGCAATACAAATAGCGCCTCCTGTTTTAACTAACCACTCTGCATTTGCTCGCTGATGATCGTCAGTGGCATAGGGGTAAGGCACTAGCACACAGGCCACGCCTACAGCTGCAATTTCACTGACGGTTAATGCACCTGATCTTGCAATAACCAAATCTGCTTTGCTGTAAGCCTGATAGATATCATCAATAAATGTATCTACCCTCGCGTTAATATGACTTGACTGATAGGTCTCGACAACCATGGCTGCATCTCTTTTCCCAGCCTGATGTCTAACAGAAAAATCAGTTTCGGTGCTCAGTGTTGCCAATGCAGATGGCACTACCTCATTCAAGCTATGCGCGCCTAGGCTCCCACCTAGCACTAGAATATTAATCGGCGTTGATTCTGATGCCTCATCCCGGCTAGCACTCTCATTGCTAAGCAGCTGCTGAGAAAAAGATGTCCGTAAAGGGTTGCCTGAGTAACTAGCCGCTTTATGACTAGCAAAAACTTCAGGGAAACCTGTAAATATCTCAATCGCAAAGCGCGCTAATAGCCGATTAGTCGTACCGGCTATGGCATTTTGCTCTTGAATCACCAAGGGTATCGCCATTAATAATGCAGCAACGCCCCCCGCTGCTGATGCGAAACCGCCCATACCTAGCACGCAGCAAGGTCTATGCTCGCGAAGTATTGATAAGGCACGACAAACCGCATGAACCATTAACAAGGGCGCAGTCACTTTCTGAAAAAAAGATTTACCACGAATACCAACAACCTTGAGAGTGTGCAACGGGATATTGTTATCTGGCGCAACAGAAGACTCAATCCCCTCTGAAGTTCCTAACCAGACAACCTTAAAATCATTTTTACTCAACTGCTGCGCAATCGCTAATGCTGGAAAAACATGGCCGCCAGTACCGCCCGCAGCAATGACAACTGTTTTATTTTTATTGGCTTTTAAACGCCCACTAAACATTAACAGTCACCTCCTTCTTGGAAGCTCGATTTACTGTTGGCAATGAAGCTATTTCAGAATAACTCTGCCCAACCAAACTACGGTAACTTTTAGTGCCGTACTTTTTAACCCTTAGACTACCCTGCTCCGCAGTTAACTCTTGATGAATACGCAGAACGAGGCCTATTAATACACAACTAACTAACAAACTACTCCCACCATAACTCAAGAACGGTAAAGTTAATCCCTTAGTTGGCAGCAGCCCAATATTGACACCCACATTAATGAACAGCTGAGCGGAAAAAACAATCGAAATGCCGTATGCGACATAAGCACTAAATGACTTACTCATCGACTCCGCTTTTCTAGCAATAAATAAAATCCGCCCGATCAATAATACGTAAATACTCAACGCCATCAAACAACCAATGAATCCTAGCTCTTCAGCCATTATGGCGAAAATAAAATCCGTATGAGCCTCAGGCAGATAGAATAACTTTTGTATACTGCTACCCAATCCAAGGCCAAACCATTCGCCTCTACCAAAAGCAATCAAAGCTTGTGTTAACTGATATCCATCACCGAACTGATCAGACCATGGGTCAAGATAAGAGGAAAGTCTCTGCATTCTGTACTGAGAGGACATGACCAACACTACGCATAAACCCGCGACACCCGCTAAGGTTATAACAAACTGCCATAATCGTACCCCTCCTAAGAACAGCATTCCTAAAGCCGCACTCATTAAGACAACTACTGCTCCAAAATCTGGCTCTTTAATTAATAAAAAGACCATGGCCATCATAATAATCATGGGGTTTATAAAACCACTCCATTTACTTCTAACTAAATCATTTTGTCTTACTAGATAACTGCCTAAATAAACAATTACACCAAGTTTCGCAACCTCAGAACCCTGCAGTGTCAAAGGACCAACCGCCAACCAGCGAGTCGCATTATTAGCTGTCGTTCCTACACCTGGAACGATAATCAAGATCAAAATAATAAAGCTCAGGAGTAATAAATACTTATCACTTCGCTGCCATAAATCAACCGAGACTTTTGTAGCGATAAACCCTGCCGTCAATGCAATAATCAAATATACGGCATGCCTGCGAGTATGGTGAAAAGGGTCACCATAGCGCTGACTGGCATAGTCCATCGATGCAGAGCTTATCATTACCAAGCCTAGCGCGAGCAAAGTGAAAGTACTTAGCAACAGAATATAATCTGGCTGACTATTCAGATTTTTATCGCCTAAAGCAAGCATCAATGACTCTCCTTGTCATCGATGCCACTTGTTAAATTCAAAACTGACTGTTTAAATATATCGCCTCGCTGCTCAAAATTGTCAAACATATCAAAGCTGGCGCAAGCGGGTGATAACAGGACAATATCTTCAGCAATACTGATAGCCTTAGCCTGCTCTACCGCCGAAGTTAACGAGTCAGCAAAGACAACGGTAATATCTTCAGGCACAAAACTTTTAATCAACTCGGCTGACTCGCCGATAAGAATTACTTTGTAACGAACGCCTTGTAGCTGACCAAATAATGAAGAAAAATCATCCTGCTTCGCTCTACCACCTAATATAACGACTACTGCACCATTCGTTATTTTTGACATGCTGCGAACAGCAGAAACCGTTGCTCCCTCATTGGTCGCTTTGGAGTCATTGTAATAGGTGACACCTGCAATGACGGCCACTCTTTCGCAGCGATGAGGCAATCCATTAAAGCCTTTAATAGCTGATACCATGGCATTAACAGGGATATTCGCCATGTCACCAATCGCTATCGCCGCCACTATATTCATCAAATTATGTTCGCCTTGCAGTGGTATTTCTTCGACTGCCAACAGCAAATCTGAACCTCGACTGATAAATTGCTTACCATCAACCTCTACCACACCGTAATGACCTGCCTTAGGAGAATCAATACCAAAACTTTTAAGGCTAGTTAACGACGATGAGTGTACCGGCCTAGTTAAGGGGTCATGGCGATTAAAAATGATAGATTCTGCGCCCTGGTAAATCCGCTGCTTTATGCGCTGATAATTATCCATACTGTGATGGCGATCTAAATGATCGTTTGAAATATTCAAAATAGCAGCGACTTTTGCACCTAAATTAGAACAGTACTCTAACTGAAAGCTTGATAGCTCTAAAATATAGGCC
>PBSZ01000065.1 GCA_002726445.1 Cellvibrionales bacterium
TTAGGCGCAATGGGGGTGTTTTTATTGAATGCCCCCGAAAAAGATAGCGACGCTAACAATACCCTGAGAATATCAGGGGTTGTACCGCTCTCCCCTGAACAACGCGCCCGCTTTGAAGAGCGATTTCAAGTCAAAATCACCCGTGGCGGTCTGGGCCAAAGTGAATGCCTGTTAGTCTGCAATCAATTCGGTACGTTTAAAGAGGAACGGAATGACATTCCTCTGCATGCTTTGGGTTATGCGGTTGAGGACAGCGAAGTCTGCTTAATGGACGACAATGGCGTGCCGGTCGACGGCGAACAAATCGGTGAAATTTGTATTCGCCCCTTACAACCTTATGTGGTTCTAAACGGGTATTTTGATAACCCGGAGGCAACAGCAGAAGCATTTTTTGGTGAGTGGTATCGCACCGGTGACCTCGGTCGTAAAGATCCTGACAATGGCGCGCTATTTTTTGTGGATAGAAAGAAAGACGCCATTCGGTTTGCCGGCAGGAATATTTCCACTATGGAAGTCGAAAGCGTGGCTATTCGTCACCCTGAGGTTAAAGAAATAGCCGCCTTTGGGATTGCCTCAGCTGAGGTTGAAAGCGAACATGAATTAAAACTGAACGTGGTTCGCACCGAAGGCTCACAGCTCTCACATGAAGCCTTGGCCGAATTTATTAACGACAATGCACCACACTATTTCGTACCGCGCTACATGGAATTTGTTGATTCACTACCAATGACCCCAACCAGCAAAGTACAAAAATTTAAGCTCCGTGAGGCGGGCGTCAATGCCGCGACTTGGGACGTAAAAACCTCAAACTACCAAGTTAAACGTTAGTTTTCAGCGCCCAATAATAAGCCGCTGGTAGGCACACCTGTGCCGGCGGTCACTAATACGTGCTGCACATTATCGACTTGATTCACCGACTGACCACGAATTTGCCGTACCCCTTCAGCCACACCATTCATGCCATGGATATAGGCCTCACCGAGTTGACCACCGTGCGTGTTAATCGGTAATGAGCCGGTTAACAAATGTTCGCCACTGCGAAGAAAGTCTTTTGCTTCACCACGCTGGCAGAAACCATATTCCTCTAGCTGCGTCATCACATAGGGAGTGAAGTGATCATAAATTACAGCGGTCTGAATATCATTGGGACCAACCCCAGCTTGCCGATAAAGTTGCTCAGCAACCAGGCCACACTCAGTTAAACGGCTAATGTCATCGCGGTAATAAGACGTCATGGACTGCTGGTCATCACAGGAGCCTTGGGCTGCACCGCGAATATAAGCCGGTTTATGCCTAAGCTCTTTCGCTCTTTCGTCAGAAACAACGACACAGGCCACTGCACCGTCCGATTCTTGGCAACAGTCTAATAAGCGCAAAGGCTCACAAATCCATCGACTGTTTTGATGATCCTCTAAACTGATCGGCTGTTGATAAAACCAGGCATTCGGATTATTCGCTGCCATAGACCTACCACCCACAGACACTCTACCTAAGTCCTCAGTGGTAGCGCCGTTCTTATGTAAATAGGCAGCGGCCGACATTGCCACCCAAGAAGCTGGGGTAATTAATCCGTGTGGGCTATGCCAGCCAAACGCAGCTGTTTCGTAGGTGGGATCAGCGCCTCGATCGGCAACACCAGTGCCGAATCGATACTCGGAACGCTCATTCATTGCACGATAAACCACTACGCATTCACAAATACCGGTTGCTACTGCCATGGCGGCTTGTAATAAAGGCCCGCAGGCCGCGCCGCCGCCGTAATCAATTCTTGAAAACATTTTTAATGCTTTACCGCCGATCAGACGATGGACTTCCATTTCAGGGTTATTGTCCATAGTGTAAGTGCTGATACCGTCAACTTCAGAGGGATCAATACCCGCATCGGCGCAAGCCGCTAGAACGGCCTCTACCGCTAAACGCATTTCACTTCGGCCGGATCGTTTAGAAAATTCTGTTGCGCCAATACCGACTATCGCCGACTTGCCACTAATGGTTCTTTTGCTCATGGGTTTTATACCTACTAACGCGACCCTGTCGTTAAATGACTAGCGTATGGATTAAATAGAGGCGGGCTCAAACAGAGCCAGCGTCACTTCGTCATCACAATCGGTAATGGCCACTTTAACGGCCGCTCCGATAAAAACCTGTTCAGGCTTACTGTTAATAAAATCAGCAATGAGCCGCGTCCCCTCTTCCAATTCAACTAACACGATAGGATGGCCGGCTTCAAACGGCGGAGCGACAGGATGATGCATCCGCACAAAACTGTGAATCGTGCCGCGCCCTGTCGATTCAATCGCATCCAACTCAAAGGACTGACAATGCTTGCAGCAAGGCCCAGGCGGGTGCTGCAATTGGTCACAGTCTTTGCAGTGCTGAATAAGCAGCTTACCCTGTTTGAGCCCATCCCAAAAAAACTGGGTGTCTTTATTAACACCTATTCGTGGTCGTAATGCATTAGACATCGATCTCTCACTTTAAAAATCTCTCTCTTGATTAACAAGATTATGCGCGTTTATACGCTTTCATATCCAATCCAAATCGCGCCACAAGATCACGCATAACCTCGGCCACACCGCCGCCGAAGGTATTTATTTGACAGCTTCGATACTCCATCTCGAGCTCACCTTGTAATACCGCACCCGTGCTGCCTGACTGCAACATACCCTGCGAACCCACGATATCGATCAACAAGCGATAAACCTCTATCACTACCTCGGCACTGGCTGCCTTAATCGCTGAAGCAAATGCAGGATCTGGCTCACCCTGATCATTTTGCCAAGCCGCCTGCCAGTTCATGACTCGCATGGCTTCTAAAATATTTTGCGCTTCGGCCAGTGCTGTTTGCACCCACGCCACATCGATAGGACGACGGCCATTGGCCTGTGCCTGCCGCGCCCATTGCAGTACCGCTTGATACAGCACGATAGCATTGATACTGCCTGCCGCTAAGCCGACGCGCTCATGGTTGAGTTGCGAGGTAATTAACTGCCAACCTTTATTGACCTCACCCGCTACCATAGAAGTTGGACAACGCATATTGTCGTAATAGGTAACATTGGTACGATGACCACCGACCGTATGAATGGGTGAAAAGGAATAACCAGGCTGATCAGTTGAAACCATCAAAATGCTGATCCCTTTATGACGCTGACTGATATCGGGATCAGTTCTCGCCGCTAAAAAGACATAGTCAGCCGCCTCGGCGCTAGTCGTGTAAACCTTGTTGCCATTGATCAGGTATTCGTCGCCATCGAGTACCGCTGAGGTGGTCAGCGAGGCTAAATCGGTACCTGAGTTAGGCTCGGTATAACCAATGGAAAAATGCAATTCACCAGCGGATATCTTGGGTAGAAAAAAAGCCTTATGCGCCTCTGAGCCGTGCGCAATTAATGCCGGCCCAACCGTATTTACGGTGACAAATGGAAACGGTGCACCCGAAATACGCGTTTCTTCAAAAAAAATCAGCGACTCTTGCGCCCCATAGCCTTTGCCGCCATATTCTTCTGGCCAACCAACCGTCAGCCAGCCATCGTGACCAATCTGTTGAACAATCTCTTTATAGGCATCGCCCGCCTCTCTATTTTGTATCGCGGCTTTTTTAGCGGGTGTCATCAACTTACTAAAATACGTCCTGATTTCTTTTCGTAGCGCGATTTGTTTATCTGTTTGTTCAAGGAACATAATGGTTTAACTCATGTTATCTATCATTAAAAATAATTGCAGCCACTTAATTAGCTTACCGATTAAGGTAGCGCCACCACCACATCACCGACGACGTGATGACCAATCGCATTTTTACCAATAACTTTAAGTTCAATCGACTGATCTTGATCATTCTTCGCCACAACTTCACCTGTCATTTCCATGGTGTCACCCGGATAATTCGGCGCGCCAAGCTTAATCGCTACTTTTTTCAACACTCCTAAAGCGCCGGTCCAATCAGTGACATAACGACCGACAAAACCATTAGTGGTTAAAATATTCATAAAAATATTCGGTGACCCTAGGGCCCGCGCAGCATCCTGATCATGATGGACATCTTGATAATCACGGCTTGCTATCGCGGTTGCGGTAATTAATTTTGCACTGATATCGATCGCCAACGGCGGCAACTGGTCACCGACTGTCACTTGGGCATAGTTAAGCTGACTCATATCACAAACCCTAAGCTGTCATTATTTGCTAATTGCCTACCCAGGGATGCCAACTGCTGCTGTGCGCCACCTAAGGTATATTCCAGTTGTTTAGCCCATAAAAAATATCGATGAATAGGGTAATCAACATCGGCCCCCAAACCGCCGTGTAAATGCTGCGCGGTATGGGCAATGCGATGCCCCGCTTCACAAGCCCACCACTTCGCTGTTCGTGCCTCAGCACTGGCGTCTTTGTCTTCACTTAATCGCCATGCTGCTAGATAGACACAAGCTCGCAATGAAGAATAATCGATATAGCCATTCGCCGCGCGATGACTCACCGCCTGAAAACTTGATAAGGGCTTATTGAATTGATATCGCTCATTGACATAATTGGCGGTGCGCTTAATCGCCTCTTGCACAACACCTAACTGCAAAGCCGCTAAGGCCGTATAACTGCGTTGCAATACCCATTCCACTAGATCAACACCGCCATTCGACGAGGCAATGATATTAACGGGATCTATTGACAGATTATTGAGCTGTAGCTGATAGTGTGGCTCATCATTACTGGCCATTTGCAATAATAGCGTAACGCCATCTTGGCTGGGATCAAGCAGATATAAAATAGTCCCATCATCGGTTTGTAATGGAAGGATAATCGCACTCGCCTGTTGCGCAAACGCGACATCATTGACGAGGCCATTAACGCTATGGTTTTTTATTTTTAGTAAGTCATCAAAGTCTGCGCGAGCCGCCTCTGCAAAAGCCAGACTCAAATGGCTATCGCCGCGGGCAAAACTCGGCAGTAAAGCCGTCTTTTGATCCTGCGATCCAAACCTATCAATCAACTGTGATGCCACAATGCTTTGCCATAAAGGCAATTTAGCCAATACCGCACCCTGTGCTTCTAATAGCCCCGAGACTTCAAGCAGGTTCATGTCACTGCCACCAGACGCTTCACTTAAAGTGCCGGCTAATAAACCTGCATCGGCCAATACCCGCCACAAATCACGATCAAAACCTTCACTTTGGTCACGGCGAGCCTTGTGATAGTCATCGTTCACCTGACCGCGAAAAATTTGATCGGCCAAGGCATCGACTGAGGCATGTATCTCTGTTTTTGTAAAATCCATAACAATGTTACTCTATTCTTAATAAGGTTTAGCTATTAGGAAGCCGTTGAATGCGGCTTGTATTTAAGAATGCGAAATCGCATATTACCGACCACTTCATCTCGCTGATTTCTAAATTCAGTCAACTGCGTGACAAAATAACCGACACCAAGGCCTGTAGTCTTTCGACTAGACACTGATTCAATCGTCGACCGACCGTTAACATCATCTCCCTCACAAATGGCTTGTAAGTATTCTTGCTCACAATTGGTTGCAACAACGGCCAAGTAGCCCTGCTGGTCAAAAACGGGCAAAACGGGCATCGACTCTCGAGTGTCGGAACCGGGTGGGTGCTGGCAGGCAAAACCGGTCATGGTCCATGCTTGCATCATGGTTGGCGGCGCCACCACAGCGCCAGCAGGCGCACCTAATTGAACCGCCACATCTGCATCATAATAAGCGGGGTTAGCATCACCCATGGCCTCACACCAATGACGAATCATCGCGCGATTAACCCGATCCCAAGACAAAAAAGGACCTGCCTCGGCGCCGACAAAGGACTGGAGTTGCTCTTCAAAGACCTTCAACTCTTCAATCTCATCATCAGTAAGATCAGTATTTTGTCTCGTCAATTAACCGCACTCCACAGTGAATAGCATGAAAAAAATCAGGCTTAATTATACCCCGAAGTGAGCGGTACTGTTACTGTGTTGATTTTATGTCATCTTTGCTTTTAGGGAAATATTTAAGGCTTCACCTTTAATTTATCAGCGCCCGGCGCATCTTGCATGTGAAATTTTCGATATGGACTTGCCAGTGACAGACCGATACTCGCCCTTACAAAATCTATTGGCTTATCCATATATTTCTGCCAATCAACTAACATTAGTAAAGGTGAATTTCGACCATGTAAATAACCCGACCATGCGGTCTTAAAAACGTCAAATCTGCCGCGCTTAGCACATAAACAAGCATTTAATAAAGCAATTAAACCATAGGCTCGATTACCAATTTGAGCATATGTCCATCCTATGATGGCGGCCTCCCCAGCCATATCTGTGCCATAGCCCGTTAAAACATGCCATAAATCATGACTGTCACGATGGCGATAATAGATATAACGATGAGTATCACTGATCGGCAAGGTGTCGGAAACTTTAGCGCTTTCTGAAGAGATGAAATTCGGGTCAAGACCCAGCAAATCGCAATGCTCAAAGTAACATCGCCCAAGACTGCCAATTGGATAATCCTGATACAAATGAGGGTTTAAAATACCCTCTGGCAAAGCTTGTCTTTCTCGTATTAGACGCTGACCTTCAGCATCACGACTCATGCGTTTGATTATTGATGCGTCGTCTCTACCGCCAAGACCAAAAAATGTTAATGTAGCAGACTGAAAATCATTAGGGTTACGTTGTCGAATTTGAGCAGCTGTCCTGAGCATCTTCAGATTAAAACGCCAACGGCTACTTTTAAGATCTTCTTTTGATAGCTTATTCACAAGATGCCCTTTTCAGTGAATTCTATTTTCTGAGTCAATTACGGCATTTAATTAAAAACAAAATACGAATATGTCTTAATTGACAAATTATCATCAACCATTGATTGATTAAGCTTAAGTAATGTGGCCGTTTTTTGTAAGCTTTAGAAGTAGTATTTCACCTTAGATAAATAAATCCTTGCCGCATCTAAACCATTTATTGACTAATATTTTACTAAGAGAAAAAAATCGATGATGGAACTAAAAAAACTCGATATTTACAATCCAGAACACTATGTCAATGACGTGCCCCATGAGGCATTTTCCTTATTGCGAAAAGAATCGCCCGTGCACTGGCACGAGCATCCGGATGGCGGCGGTTATTGGGTGGTCAGTCGTCATGAAGATGTGGTCGCCGTATCAAAGGACTTCAATACATTTTCAGCTCAGCGCGGGTTTGTTATTGTCGATGATTTGCCTGAAGATATTCTTAAGCAAGCTCAGGGACAATTACTGGGCATGGATCCGCCAAACCATGGTCCCATTAGACGCGCTGTCGTCAAACGCTTTACCAAAAAATTACTTGCCGAACTTGAGCCTAAAATTCGAAAAATAACCACCGATATTCTCGATCAAGTCGACAGTCGATTTGAAACTGACGAACTGTCCTGCGAGTTTGTTGACGACTTAGCAGGTGAGCTCCCCACGTCGGTCATTGGTTCACTGCTCGGCGTTCCTCGTGATATGTGGCCTCAACTGCGACGCTGGTCTGACTTTCAAACCTCCGCCAGCGATCCGGATATCGGCGGCACAGAAGAAGAAACACAAAACGCAAGCACTGACATGGGGGCTTACGGCTATCAATTGGCAATGGAACGTAAAGATGGCGGCGGCGATGATCTAATATCCTTACTGATCAATGTCGAGATCGAAGGTCATAAAGTCACAGAAAGTGAATTTGCATCCTTATTTGTTCAAATTACCGTAGCAGGGAATGAGACTACGCGAGGACTGCTGGCCGGCGGCATGCTGGAACTGATCAAGCACCCCCACTTCTATGCTGAACTCGAGGCTGATCCTAGCCAATTACCGCAAGCCATCGAAGAAATGTTGCGCTGGACCTGTCCACTGCATTATTTTCGTCGGACGGCGACTTGTGACACTGAAATAGGCGGCCAAAAAATCAAAGAAAATGACCGTGTGGTGATGATGTACTCGTCAGCCAATTTTGACGACAGTGTGTTCAACAGGCCAATGGAATTTGATATTCACCGCGAACACAACCCTCACCTTGGATTTGGTTATGGCATACACTTATGCCTAGGCGCCAATTTAGCTCGACTTGAAACACGTATCTTTTTTGAAGAGTTTTTTAAGCGCTATAAAAGTATCAGCCTTGAAGGTGAACCCAAGCGAATCCGATCAAATCTCGTCAACGGTCTTAAGTATATGCCGGTAAAAATAACCAGACGTTAAGCCGCTATTCAACTAATACATTAGGCCTTGGCAGGCCGGCCTGTTCACACATGGCGTAGTAAAACTCTAACGTGCCCATACCATCAGCCACCGAAGTAATATTACCGTCGGCATCAAGATTAATATTGGAACCGTACATTTGAAACCACACCCGGGTATTGTCTTCGATACACTGTAAAGTATGAAATGAGCCTGCTGGCTCATATAGGAATGAGCCGGCACGGTTAACGTAATCGTATTCTTTATATTTCCAGGCACCTGATTGGGTGTAGCCATAAACCGGTCCGGTATGCTTATGAGGCTCTACTTCGTAACCGGCCTGAAATATATTTTCAATTATCCACATGCCCTCGCCGACTTTTAACTGCATTACTTTTAACTTATTACCACCGCCGATATCAACAAATGGTAAGTCATCTTGACCAAAATGAACGGCTTCGGGGGTTGTTAATTCAGACATGTGGACCTCAGTTGATTGAAAAATAATTGGAGCAGTATCACTGATAATAATCGCTAAACCAATAACAAAGCGGTTTTTTTTATGCGAATGTCGGTCATTATTATAGCGAATCCTATCCGCCAATAAAATTAAAATATGAATAGCAATCAAGCACCTAGCGAACAGTTAAGATTTATTCTCAATGCCAGTTACTGACCAATTAATTCAAAACAGCAAGGAATGAATATGCCACAGGAGCGATCAGCTTTATAAACAACAAAAAATAATAGCCGCCTAAAATTTAACGCTAGCCGCCTGATAAGCTTCTCTTGATTTAAGACGAGCAAGATATGCTTTAATTGAGGGGTATGAAGCAAAAACTGTGTCTGGCCCGCTTGCTGCTAAGCTTTGAGCCATCATCAATGTATAAGACAGCATAATATCGGCAGCACTAAAGTTATCGCCGGCAATATAATCGCGCTGTGTCAATTCGGCTTCTATATAGCGGTAAAGCGTCTGCGTTTCGCTGTCGGCAAACAATGGTATCAGTTCAGACTCGATACCCATTGCATGACACAGCATGGGCATCAATATAGGCAGGGTCATTGTTGCTTCAGGCGCATGCAACCATTGTAAGTAGTCAATATAAGCTTTTGTACCTAATGAAGGTCGCAGACTATCCGAGTCAAAAGCACTGAGCAGGTACTCAATAATCGCGCCACTCTCAAATACCACCTGTCCTTGATGTTCAATAACAGGCGACTTTCCCAATGGGTTGACCGCCCATAGCGTTTCTGGCGCACGCATGGTGTCTGGATCACGCTGGTGCTGAACAATCTCATAATCAATACTCAATTCTTCACACAGCCAAATTATCCGATCTGAGCGAGAACGTTCTAGATGATGAATAATCACCATGTTAGCTACCTTTTAATCATAATTTAAACGACTATAGTAACCTGTTTAAATCCAGCTTACCTTTAACAACACGTTAAAGATTGAATGATATATCGACAGATATGACTTACCACACTGTAAGTGATTCGACTCAATTAGCGATTATAATAGAGACATACGAACCATAATCTGAGGATACATTATGAGCGCAGCAGATAATAAAGCCACCGTTGAGAAGATGTGGCTCGCATTGTCAGAAATGGATTGGGAAACCATGAAAAGCTGTATGCATCCTGATATTTTTTACCGGGATGTGCCTACCGATGATCCAGGTGCTCATGGTCCAGAAAATACCGTAAAACGATTAGGAACGGCCTTTGATCACCTAGAAAAACAGGAGCAAGTAACCCACCATATCATCGCAGAAGGCGACACGGTCTTTCTCGATCATACAGAAAAATGGACCTTTAAAAGTGGCGAAACAGCTGAACATCACTTCGCCACCATGCACGAAATGAAAGACGGCAAGGTGTATCGATGGAGTGACTTCTGGGATGTCAATAAATTTATCGGACAATTCCCAGATTGGTTTTTAGAAGTCATGGCCAACTCATCAGCCGATGAGTTCAGTTAACTAACCTTTATCTAAGGCTATAACTATTAAAGCCACACCAACTCGAATTGTTATCGATAACAAACAGAATTGTGACTAATCCCAATTCACGTCGCTAGGGTTACGGAATCCAGGCCCCGGCCTCCAGCCACTGGTCTTGGCGACATGAATAAAATGGTTCATGTCGAGCTGGTCTTCTACCCAGCTAAACTTGCCATCGCCCGCGTACTTCATCATATAAACACCAGAAATATCCTGCTGTGAACCGTCAGCTTTTAGCGGTTCAAGCAGCACCATACTGTATTTTTTGATAACATGTATACCGTCAATTGCATACCAACGCATAGGGAAATCCCAAGCGTCTAAGCCCGCCATACTGTCACGTAAAAATTGCGTAACGGTGTCGGTGCCATGCATTCGCCCCCAACCTGGATCGGTATAATCCACATCAGGAACTAAAAATTGTGCTAACTCGCCCCAATCGCATTGGCCTGAATAGCACTGTTCGTGAATCTTTTCGAACGCTAAAAAAACCTGTTCTATTTCTTCTCGACTGTATGTTTGTGATTCGTCCACTGTGCTTAAGCTCCTCTGTTTAGTAGAAAAATAGCTGGTAACTGATTTTAACAGCAGGTGTATATTGACCGACTCATCTCGTCATTTATGATAAACCTTTTCTGACTAAATCCACATGAAGAAACTGTTTAAAACTGCTAATCTATCCCATATTGAATCAAGCTACAGGTCATGCAATCTTTTGGAGCCCACTATGGAAAAGCCACTCAACCAACAAGTCATTTTTATTACTGGCGCTGCCTCTGGCATTGGCCTTGCCTGCGCGTCTCGCTTTGCTCAAGAAGGGGCCGCCGTGATCGGTTTTGATATTAGCGAGGGCGAACAATGGCAGCAAGTCTCCGACCTTACTGATAAACAACAATTAATCACCGGTGATGTCATGTCATTAGGGCAGCAGCAAGCGGCTATTCAACAAGCAGTTGATAGCTATGGTGCATTGGATGTCATTATTACATCGGCAGGCATCGGCGATGCAGGCCCTGTTCATATCGTCGAGCAAGAGGCATGGCAACGGGTGATTGATATTAATTTAACCGGTACTTTTTTATCGATTAAAGCGGCGCTACCGCAAATGATGAAGCAGCGCAGCGGGAGTATCATTACCGTCGCCAGTGTTGAAGGACAAATAGCCTCTGAAGGTGGCAGTTCTTATAATGCGTCAAAAGCCGCCGTTATCAATCTCACTAAAAATGTAGCAATGGACTACGGGCAAATGGGCATTCGTGCCAATGCCATTTGTCCCGGCTTTATTGAGACCCCTATGTTTAACTCAGTGATGGATCATATGCCCGAAATGAAAGAAAGCGTGCGTAAAGAACACAAGCTAGGCCGGTTCGGTCAACCAGAAGAAATGGCGGGGATCGCTTATTTCCTTGCTTCAAAAGATGCATCATTTGTGACCGGCCAAGCCATTGCTGGTGACGGTGGTTACACTTGCGGACCGAGCCATGGCATTGTTTCGATGATGGGGCTAACATAAATTAAAAGTTATTTTTATAAGAACAATCGGGGCGAAAAAGGCAAAAATAACAATTACTTAAAGCGTTAATTCGAAGTTTTGGATTGACTTTAATTTCACGTCTAACGGATGATATTTACTGCCTAGATAAAGTGATTTAATATGGTAAATGCCATTATGCATCAAGACCTTAAATAACAATAAACAAGGTACTCAACATGGAAACCAAAAAAACTTTTTGCGTTATTTGCGAAGCAACTTGCGGGCTTGAAGTGGATGTAGAGGATAATAAAATTTCCGATATTCGCGCCAATAAAGACCATGTTGTGAGTCGTGGTCACCTATGCGTAAAAGGTAAACGATTCGCCTCTATTCAGCACAGCCCAGACCGTGTGAAGGAACCGCTAAAGCGTGTTGGCGATCAATGGCAGGCCATTAGTTGGGAGCAAGCGATTAATGAAATTGCCGCAAAAATTAAGCAAATTAAAAAGCAGCGAGGCGCACAATCAATTGCGCATTTTGTCGGCGCTCCCGGTGGCGCAAATTTAGTCGCGCCAATTTTTCGCGGTTCTTTTTTCGCCGGCCTTGGTTCTAACCGCATGTACGGCACTGGCACCTGCGACACGATGAATAAATTTCGCGTCAACGGCGACATGTATGGCTCACCCATGCGTTTAGCCTATCCTGATGTTGATCATACCGACTTCATGATGATTCTTGGTGCGAATCCGGTGGTCTCAGGCACCACCCTTTACCACCTACCCAAGGCTCATCAACGATTGGCAGATATTGTTAAACGCGGCGGCAGAATGGTGGTGATCAATCCACGTAAAGTTGAAACCGCACTGGCTGGGGAACACGTCTTCATTCGCCCCGATACCGATCTGTACTTCTTAGCAGCATTTTGCAACGGTGTGATTCAAGCCAATGCGATCGCTAACGATCGCGTGCAACGGCATATGAAAAACTTTGAGAAACTCAAAGCCGTTGTCAGCACTTGGACGGCCGAGCGACAAGCAAAAGTAACCGGTATATCAGTTGATACATTCAACGACTTACTCAACGCCTATATTCAAGCACCTTCAGCCGCATTAAATATGGCGACCGGCGTTAATCAAGGCCAGCACGGCACGCTTTGCTATTGGCTACTCGAGTCAATTGCCGCCATTACCGGTAATTTTGACCGCAAGGGTGGTAATTTAATCGGTCAAGGCCTTATTGACTTTGCCGCAATCGCCAAAGATGATCCACAAATGTCACTGGGTTATCACCGTAAAGACGACCTACCCACCGTCAGTGGCCAACAACCTGCAGGGATGGTTGCTGACGATATTCTCGATGGCGAAGTTGCTGCCATGATTGTCGAGGCATCGAATCCTTTGCTTGCCTGCGGCACACCTAACGGTCGTCTTGAGCAGGCGATGGAAAAACTGGAATTACTGGTCTGTATCGACTGGTTCCGCAATGAAACAGGTAACTTAGCCGACTACATTTTACCGGCAACGACTTGGCTAGAGCGTTCAGGCATGCCTTATGCACTGCAATCGTTTGTCGCCTGCACACCTAAGCCCTACCTTTACGCCAGCGGCCCTGTGTTAACGCCGCCCAGCGGCGTGAGGCACGAATGGTGGATTTACACTCGCCTTGCTGACAAGCTTGGCCAGAACATTATGGGCAATCCTCTGCTAAGCACCGCCTTGAAAATAGCGGCTCGTTTAGCCCATGGTCGATTAGGCAAATGGATTAAAGTGCCCGAGCTATTGATTGACGGCATGCTTAAGCAGGCGAAAATGCCTAATTTAAAAGCCATGATTGAAGATCACCCCGACGGATTTTTGCTTGATGAAAATGACGGCGATAATTTTTTAGGAACTGATCGCGTGCTAACCGATGATGGTCTCGTTGATCTTGCGCCGCAAGCCTTTATTGATACCTTTAATCAACAAACCGAATCGAGCTATCAACAAGAAATGGCCAACTTGGGTCGCTTAAAATTGATTGGCAAGCGAGAAATACGTCGCATGAATAGCGGTTCGGCCAACTGCGAAGCGTTGGTCAAAATAGACACCAACTTTGCTTACCTTAACCCTAATGATGCGGCCAAAGCTGAGCTGACTGAAAACGACTGGGCAAAAGTTAATTCTGACTTCGGTGAGATTCATATCCCCATAAAAATAACCGATGAAATGATGCCTGGCACTTTGGCGATTCCGCAATGCTGGGGACATGAAAAAGCCGACGGCCTTAACCATGCTAAACTTCACCCTGGCGTTAATTCAAATTATTTAGCCGGTGACGGCTATAACAATATTGAGAAACTGTCAGGCATGTCGCACCTTTCTGGCATCTTGGTCGATATTGAAAAATCCGACCGACTGGCAAGCGTTAGCTAATACAGCCATGGCTTAATCATTGCTGAACTTAATGACTAAAGATCAGCTAATAAGCGCCTAGGGTTTCTCACTACCAACGATCCACATAGCAAAAAACTGGCTATGGCCACCATAAGCGTGGCCTAAAGCCCGTTTAGCGCCTTCTACTTGTCGCTGCTCTGCCATGCCTCGCACTTGCAATGCCGCCTCGGCAAAACGAATCATCCCTGATGCCCCAATCGGGTTCGATGACAACACCCCACCCGAGCAATTCCACGGAATATCGCCACCTTGGTCTCGTGAAGTTGCACCCTCTAGCGTTAAGCGCCAGCCTTGGCCTGACTCAGCAAAACCTAAGCTCTCTAACCATATCGGTTCAAACCATGAAAAAGGCACGTATACCTCAGCCATATCTAGCTGCTTTCGAGGTTGAGTAATGCCCGCCTGTGCATATAAATCTTTCGCGCATGCCCTGCTCGCTTCGGGATTAACTTCTTCACGCCAAGGGTAAAAAGATGGTTCAGAACGCATCGCCATGGCATGCACCCAAGCAGGCTTATGGGCTGATGTATCCGCATGGCTCTCAGCGGCTAACACCATCGCACAAGCCCCATCAGATGATGGGCAACTCTCTAAAAATCGTGTTGGTTCCCAAAGCATGGGGCTATTCTTAACCGTATCAATATCGATATCGGGTAAATGCAAATGGGCATGCGGATTGTTGATGGCATGCAAGCGGTCTTTCACAGCGACCTGACAACCGACGTCTTCAGGTGCATCACTGCGGCGCATATATTCACGAATAACGGGCGCAAACATACCACCCGCACCTGAATTAAAATGCGGCCGAAACGGCATTGAAGGTGAGAGTGCCCAATGAGCGTTCGATTCACTTTGTTTTTCAAATGCAACGGTTAATACCCGTTTAAACAAACCTGACTTAATGTGATTCGCCGCGACAATAGCCGTAGAGCCACCGACACTGCCCGCCGTATGAACACGAATAACGGGTTTATTCACACCGCCTAAGGCTTCAGCTAAATATGCCTCGGGCATAACCACCCCTTCGAACATATCCGGTGCTTTACCAATGATTAAAGCATCGATATCGGACCATCCACAACCGGCATCAGCCAGAGCATTTAACGCAGCTTCGCGAACTAAGCCGGCTAAAGAGCAGCTTAGTTTAGTTTTATAACGTTCCGTTTGACCAACACCACAAATAGCAACTCGATGATTTGACATATCAACCAGCCTCCAAAATAGCGATCATGTTGTGCTGCAAACAAGGTCCCGAGGTCGCATGAGCTAAAGCCGTTTTCGCCTCGCCATGCTGCAAGGTTTTGAAGCTCATACCAAATCGATCAAGCCCTGCTGACATCATGATATGGCCCGCTAATGGCCCACCAGAGGGGTTAATAGCAACCTGATTATCTAGCCCTAAAGCATCTTTAAGAATCAAGGTCTGCGGGCTAAAAGGTGCGTACAATTCAGCAATATCAAACTGCTCAATACCGGCTTGCTGTTTAGCTTGCGCCAAGGCTTGCGTTGAGGAGCTAGACTCAGACAGCGTTCGAATACCAAGTTGATGCGCTTCCATTCGATGATCAATGCCTCGAATATACACGGGTTTCATTTTTGCTTTAGGCAGTGCCGACTTATCGGTAATGATTAATACCGAGACACCATCGGTAATAGGACAGCAATCATGACGACGTAATGGCGAGGCGATATAAGGTGCCGTCAGTAACGCATCGACTTCAACATCTCCGGATAACTGCGCGGCCGGGTTTGCTTTTGCCTTGCGACGACTGTCAACTACCACCTCGGCAAAATCACGCTCAGTGTATCGACCTGTGGCCAATAAAGCGCTGGCCTGCAAACCCGCCATAGAAATACTGTCAGGCCATAATGGTGCTAAATAGTAGGGATCGCACTGCTGTGACATGACATCAGGCAGATCACCCACCGATGACTTGCCAAAACCGTAAATTAACGCGCTACTGATTTCACCCGCTTGAATTTTCAACCATGATTCATACAAAGCCCAAGCTGCATCCATTTCGACATGCGACTCCATTTTTGAAGGCGTAGCGCCTAAGGCATCGACCGCACCCACAAATGAAAACGCACCCCCAGCAATATAATCACAGGACCCAGAACAGACAAAATCAATATCTTCCATGGTCATGGCCGCTTCGGTTAATGCCGTCTCAATCACCGGCATTAGCATTTCGACTTCATTCAATACTTTTTCTTGTCTTACCTGAGGAGATTGCGCATAAGCGACAATAGCAACTTCACGCATTTTGGCCTCCTTTTACGGGTTCCTTACGTTGCTCAGCTTTCGCTAAACACTGCTGCTGTAATATATCAATATCTACTAGTGGCTCACCCGTTGGCTTGAAGTATTCAATATTCTCTAAAGAGTTATTCCACACCTCAGCCGACCGCCAAACAGCAGCAACACGCATACCAATGGCAACGGCATTAATTCCACATTCACTGATTAAATGACTGCAAGCTTGATCGGCACCGTCTAATAAAATATTGGCTACCGTAAAAGGCGGTACCAGTTTACTTCCCGGAATTGGCAGATGAACGGTAGTGAAGCCAATAACAGTGCCACTGTCGCTTAATATCACAGGGATTTGTGTGGCTTGTCCACTTTCAGGACAAGCACCCAAAGGGGGGAACAATACCTTACCCGTCGCAGTGGATAAGTGGCCCAGTAGTTCACCGCGCTTCATTGCATGCAAAAAAGGCGTAATCGCTCGTGATGAGGTAGCGTGATAACGGTGATAAATCGGCGCATCAAATTGTTCGATTGGATCCAGATCAATATCCATTATGACTGCCCTCCTGCCGCCGCAACAAAACCATGAATATCGGTGATAGCTCCGCGCCGCTCTTCAGCCCATTGTACCTTGACGGCCATACCTAAACTTAGATGCTCAGCTGAGTCGGCAAGCATTCGATGCAAAAAAGGCACATCTGCGCCGTCGAGCTGAATCATCGCAAAAGCAAATGGTTGGGACATTTGGTGATGATCACGGGGCTGGTCAATCCAAGTCCAATACAATAAACGCCCGCGATCACTGAGCGGCACAAAATCATCGAGTGATTCAGCCGTTCGCGGGTCATATTCTGTAGGAGGAAACAATACGCTGCCGTCGTTGGCACGAATACCGTAAATCTGCTGCTGTTTTAAGGCGGCGAGAAATTTACCGATAATAATGCCGGGAGAACGAGTATAAGTAAAACCCAGTTCGAAATCGGCCTCTAACAAGCTATCGTCTGGCATAGTCATAAACATTTACCGATGAA
>PBSZ01000066.1 GCA_002726445.1 Cellvibrionales bacterium
ACAGCACCGGTTGGGTTGGAAGGGTTGCAAATATAGATCAACTGACAACGCTGCCATTGTGCGTGAGTAATCGCATCGAGGTCAGGTAAAAAATCGTAATCTTTTGAACAAGGTAAATACAAAGGTTCTGCGCCTGCCATAATCGCCGCCCCCTCGTAAATTTGATAGAACGGCGAAGGAATAATGACGAGCGGTGGCTGAGAAGAAGTCGAGTTATTGACTACCGTTTGTGCAATCGCAAACAAGGCCTCTCGAGACCCGACTACGGGCAAAACCATGCTTGCCGGGTCAAGCGTCGCACTGGCTAAGCCATAGCGCCGACAAAGCCATGCAGCAATTGCTTCGCGCAAAGCATCGCTGCCCTGTGTCGATGGGTATTGATTTAAGTAAGCTAACTGCTCCTGTAAAGCATCAATCGCCACCTGCGGTGAGGGATGCTGCGGCTCACCAATAGTTAAGGCAATCGGAGATTGCTCTGATTGCAATGAAACCTGCTCTAATAAGCGGGCTAATTTAGTAAATGGGTAATCGTGTAAGCGTTCAAGTTGCGGGTTCATAAACTACTGTTGCCTATGCTCATCAAGTTCGGTCTTCAGGTCTGCCTCGATCATGGCGATATGATCGGCATTTTCAATCATTTGATCATTTCTGTCAGTAATAAAAAATACGTCTTCAACACGCTCGCCTAAGGTCGATATTTTGGCATTGTGCAGACGGAGCTTGTGTCGAAAAAATACCTGCCCAATGATCGTTAACAACCCTGGCCTATCAGGCGCAATGACCTCAAGTACGCTAAGACCTGGAGCCGAATCATTAGAAAATACCGTTTGACAAGGCCAGACAAAGCTTTTCATCCGTCGACTGGCTCTTCGGTCCGTCGCCAGCCACCGCTCATTAGGTTCGTTAAGCACTTGTAACAACTTATCTCTGATCATAGCCGTTCGTGGCGAGTCGTCAGCAATCGGCTCATCATCGGCATCCATCACGTAAAAGGTATCTAACACATAACCGCCGCCAGCAATAAGTAGGCGAGCATCATAGATACTTAGGTTAAGTTGCTCTAGCGCCAAAGTCATAAAAGAAAAACGATTTTCAATCAGCCTGGAATAAACAGTCACCTGAGTCACCGCCGCCTCGTTAAAAATCGACGACGGTTTAACAATCACTAACGGCTCATCACTTTGACCGTGAGCGACAATGCTTTGCGCATGAAAAATTAAATCATCGACCGACTCGCGCAAAAAATATTCGTCAACTCGATTTAACCATTGCTCAGTGACCAAGCGCTGCTCTATACCCAAAATGGATAACTGCGTCATCGCCGCTAGTTTCTTTTCGGCAATCCATTCGGCCTTGTCAACGGGATTTTCCAAGCCACGTCGCAAAGCGCGGGTAGCCTCACTATAAAGTTGTCGTAATAAAGACGAACGCCAGGCATTCCAAAGTTCAGGATTAGTGCCATTAATATCAGCCACCGTTAACACATAAAGATAATCCAGCCTGGCACGACTGCCCATCGCAATAGCAAAATCGCGAATAACGTCAGGATCTGACAAATCCTGTTTTTGCGAAACGGTCGACATCAATAAATGGCTTTCAACCAACCAAGCAATCAAGTTTGTGTCACGCTCATTAACGCCATGAGCAAGACAAAATTCACGCGCATCAACGGCACCTAACTCGGAATGACTGCCGCCACGGCCTTTAGCGATATCGTGAAACAAAGCCGCTAAATACAATAATTCAATTTTTAAATGGCCGTTAATAATCTTCGCCGCCAATATATAATCAAATTCAGAACCTTGATGCGCAAATCGATAAACATTTTGCACCACTTCTAAAGTATGTATATCAACCGTATAAATATGAAATAGATCGTATTGCATCTTGCCAATAATTTCACCGAAAGCTGGCAAGTATTTACTGAGAATACCGTGACGGCGCATGCGTTTGATTTGCAACGGCACATTACTTTTAGACCGTATCAACTGCATAAATAAAGCATTTACTTTAGGATCAGAGCGAAAGCTATCGTCAATGTTCTCTCGATAAGTTCGCATTAACCGCATGGTTGTGGCCCGCACGCCACGGATATAACTGTTCTCGGCCATTAGCACAAAAACTTCAATCAATGCCCAAAGATGCTCGACAAATACCTGCTCGTCAACCACATCAATATAACCATTTCGAACGCAAAATCGCTCATTTAAAACAACAAACTCTTCTTTTTCTGTACTTAATAGGCGCTCTTGATCAAAATTTTGAATCAATACATCATTTAATTCCGCCAGCAAAAGCACCCGCCGATAATACTCATGCATAAATTTTTCGACGGCAAGGTTGGCATCATCATCGATAAAATCAAAAAACTCAGCGACCTTTACTTGATAGTCAAACAGTAAACGGTCCTCGTGGCGATTAGCTAGCATATGAAGGGCATAGCGTACCTTCCATAAAAAACGCATACCCTCAACAAAATTTATCGCCTCAATATCGGTCAAAAATCCTTTGCTCGCTAACTGCTCAATATCTCCTTCACCCAAATGCCGCTTAGCAATCCAAATGATATTTTGGATATCACGCAAACCGCCTGGCGAAGTTTTGACATTAGGCTCAAGGTTATAATCGGTGTCGTCGGTGTTTCTATGACGATCGCGCTGCTCTTGCCACTTTGCTAAAAAGAATTCACTTGAAGTCCACATTTGTGAAGTGTCAGTCAATGCCTTTAACTGCTTAAACAATGACGTCTCTCCCGCAATCGGTCGCGATTCAAGCATATTGGTCAATACAGTGATATCTTGCTTAGCATAACTCACACATTCATCGAGTGTTCTAACACTATGACCTAGATCTAAACCACAGTCCCATAGATAGGTCACTAAAAAACTGATATTTTCTGCAACCATTGGAGTGGCCGATTGGTCTAAAATGATGAGTAGATCAACATCTGACTGAGGGTGCAATTCGCCCCTACCATACCCCCCGACAGCCACCAAACAAATATGACTGGCACCCCAATCGGTTTTTTTCCAGCAATACTGAAGCAAGCAATCAATCATTGTTGAGCGAGCTTGAATTAATTGCTCTATGTCATGGTCATCGCGAAACGCTTGATCTATTTTGGCCTGATATTGCTGCAAAAGGGCTTTTGCCTGCATGGGGGTATCAAGCAACATCAACTCTGCGGAAAATTCTTCAGCAGGAAACAGGAACAATTTGTTATTATCTACCGTCGTTAAGCGGGTTAGCTTTTCTGGCGATTGATCAGAAGAATAAGAGTCAATATTCATAAATTTTTAATCACCATGGCATGAAAGCGAACAAAGACAAGCTTCATGTAAAAAGAACCACCTTTATTATTATGAGAGTAAAATGACGAGCATAGATAACGGGACAGCTAGAATGATTCCTCATCCCGCGCAGTCAACACTTCGACACCACTGGCTGTCACTGCCAGTGTGTGCTCCCATTGCGCTGACGGTCGACCGTCTTTAGTCTCGACAGTCCATCCATCACGCCGGTTTAATTTCACCTGTCGTTTACCTGCATTAAGCATCGGCTCAATGGTAAATGTCATGCCTTCCTGTAAAACTAAGCCCTTGCCTGGTTGACCATAATGCAAGACCTGGGGTTCTTCATGAAAAACCGTGCCGATACCATGGCCGCAATATTCTCTGACAATACTGTAGTAATATTTTGCGGCGTGCTGTTGAATGACATATCCAATATCACCTAATTGAACCCCAGGCTTAACCAAGTCTATTCCCAAATATAAACACTCCTGAGTGACTTTAATCAGCCTATCAGTATGTGAAGCGCCCTCTCCAACCGTAAACATTTTACTGGTATCGCCATGAAAACGATCCTTAATCACTGTCACGTCAATATTGATGATATCGCCGCTTTTTAAGATTTTTTTATCCGAGGGAATACCGTGACAGACAACCTGATTGACTGAAGTACAGATCGACTTTGGAAAACCATTGTAATTCAAGGGCGCAGGAATAGCCTGCTGCTGATTAACAATATAATCATGACAAATACGGTCTAATTCACCCGTTGACACACCCGGCACCACATAAGGGCCGATCATATCTAAGACTTCAGCAGCTAAACGGCCAGCGACGCGCATTTTTTCAATATCTTCAGCCGTTTTGGTTATTACTGTCATACTAAATTTTCTCTGTGTATTGCGTTCACTTCCACCGGAAACGAAAAATCCATTCATTGAAAGATCTATTATACAAACTAAGCCGGCTTTGTCGCTGTAATTTATTGCCGCAGTCGCCTAACCTCAGGGGTCGATAGTATCTTTGGCGAGTCTCAAGTCTCAAGAGATTGATAACTGCTCATATTAAGAAGAGTCTTAATCCAAAAAAATCATGAAACGCACAATAACATGCGCCACCTAGGTGCGACAACATGTCGCAGAATTTATGCTTTAAAAGTGGTTGGCTCTTTTAAAAAAGCTTATACTCTGAAGAGAACGTCTTAACCATGGAAGGGTATCATTTGATCATTCGAATTCTTAGCGCCGGCGACTCCCCGCGGTTGACAATGGTCTCTCGCTCAAAGCTAAGCAATAATGGCGTCATTCAATTTGGTTTAAGTAATAATGATGTTGTTCAATATATCGGCTTCACCGACTGTAGCGAAGAAGCCGTTAAACTCACCAAATCCCAGCAACCCGATATTGTCCTAATGGATGCCCATATTGGCGGCATTGGCAGCATTGAAGCAACTAAGCGTATTTTAAAAATGCGGCATAATAGCGCTGTTATCGGCATATCTGCGATTGATGACCCAATTTATCCGCAGTTTTTTTTCAACGCCGGTGCCATGGGTTTTATTCATGCTAATGACCAAATGAATGATATTCTCAAGGCTATTCAGACCGTCAAACAAGGCCGCATATATCAGAGCCAACTGACCTCTGCTCAAACTCAACTGCCCATCTCAAGTAAAAGCCAGCCTTTTATCTTACTGACTGAAAGAGAGCTTCAGGTCGCGATGATGACCGCCGAAGGCGACGATCAGACGTTCATCGCCAAGAAACTCGCCATCTCAATTAAATCCATCCAGACCTATAAAACACGAATCCTAAAAAAGCTCAATATCAGCAATGACGTCGAACTTAGCCACCATGCGATCAAACACAACTTAATTCATATTCATAATGGTGGGCATAGTAACGCCTAGCAAGCCAAATCTTATCAATAAAAACCGCCTCATAAACAGCTCAAGTCATTGATTTTAAATGATTATATTCTCGACTATAGACAAGTCATTGATTGATCTTACACGAAACTAAGAAAGAGCATCTAAAAGCAAATTACCCACGTAAAACAAAGCTATAATAAATGCATTAAGCTAAATTTGATCGATTAGCTCTTTATTAAGCCCTATAATAGCGCCTGTTACGTGGAGGCCGTACTTGAATAAAAACGCCTCATCAGAGCCCAATCATTCAGCCCAGAGCGACGATGAAGTCGCGCGAACTAAAGCACCTAAAGAGTCGCTGACAGGCTTTGACTTCCAATCATTTCTCACCAACTGCAGCCACCGCCCTGGCGTTTATCAAATGTATGATGGGCAACAAAAACACCTTTATATCGGTAAAGCGAAAAATCTGAAAAAGCGCTTAGCCAGCTATTTCCGTCGTCAACAGTCGGGTAGCAAAACCGAGGCTCTGGTCAAAAAGATTGTGCATATTGATGTCACTGTCACCGGCAGTGAAACAGAGGCGTTAATACTCGAGCATAACCTGATTAAAACCGAAAAACCGCCATACAATATTTTACTGCGTGACGATAAGTCTTACCCTTATATTTATATATCAAGCCAGCATGAGTATCCAAGACTGGCTTTTCACCGCGGTCAACAACGAGCAAAAGGCCGTTATTTTGGGCCCTTTCCTAACCGCTATGCGGTGCGTGAGAGCTTAAAGCTGTTACAAAAAATGTTTAAGGTTAGGCAGTGTGAAGACAGTTTTTTTAACAATCGAACCCGACCTTGCTTACAGCATCAAATTGGTCGCTGCTCAGCACCCTGTGTCGATAATATACAGCCTGAGCAATACGCTGATACCGTGCGTAAATCGATGCTGTTTCTCGAAGGTGATAATGACGACCTAACGAAACAACTTAGCGAAGAGATGGACAGCGCAGCCGAACAATTGGACTTTGAGCAAGCCGCAGAAAAACGTGACCAATTAGCCCATTTACGGCGTATACAAGAAAAACAATTTATTGACAGTGGCCGTGGCGATATCGACATTGTTGCCGGTGCTATTGACTCGGGTCATGCCTGCATTCAAGTTTTGTATGTTCGCCGTGGTCGAATGCTAGGCAGTCGCAGTTACTATCCTGCCGTTGGCATTATTGAAACGGTCGAAGCGTTACTGGAAGCCTTTATCTCACAAATTTATATCGTTCAAGGCGGAGCAATGGGCAATATCCCCAGTGAATTGATCATTAACGCCGCTTTAGATAACAACACCCTGCTCATCGATGCCCTTAACAGCAGTGCCGGCAAACAAATTAAACTGTTACATAAGGTGCGCAGTGCAAGGGCAAAATGGCTTGAAATGGCCAACCAAACGGCCGAACAAAACTTGTCAGCCCGCATTAATAGTCGTCAGCAAGTCAGTTTTCGCTTTGAACAGCTGCAAAAAGATCTGCAGCTAGACGAACTGCCCGAGCGAATTGAATGCTTTGACATTAGCCACAGCAGCGGCGAACAAACGGTGGCTTCATGTGTGGTGTTAACCCACGAAGGCGCCAAAAAATCGGACTACCGTAAATTCAATATTGACGGCATCACCGGCGGCGATGATTATGCCGCCATGCGCCAAGCCATTGAACGGCGCTATACGCGCATTAAAAAAGGCGAAGGCGTGTTGCCCGATATTTTGCTGATTGACGGCGGTAAGGGTCAATTGAATCAGGCCATAGGGGTGCTCGAAGAGTTGCAAATCAGCGAAGTGCTGATTATTGGCGTCGCCAAGGGCGCCTCGCGCAAGCCTGGATTAGAAACACTGTTCATCGGCAGTGCCGACAAACCACTGTCACTGCCCAGCGATGCCGCCTCGCTGCATCTCATTCAACAAGTGCGTGACGAAGCGCATCGCTTTGCCATCACCGGACACCGAGCGCGGCGTGCCAAAAAGAAAACCACCTCGCCGTTAGAAGGCATTGCTGGCGTTGGCCCTAAGCGTCGTCGCGACCTACTGCGTTACTTCGGTGGCTGGCAAGAAATTGAACGCGCCACCGTTGACGAACTGATTAAAGTCGACGGCATCAGCCAGCGATTAGCACAAGATATCTACGCCGAACTGCACCCCAGTTAAGGACAAACTGAAATCGCGATCATTTCATCTTAAATGTCACACATTCCTGCCGAGTAGCCTATACTAAGCTGATTGATTTCACGTGCCCCGGCAGGCTTCTTTGATGACCATACCCAATTCCCTCACCTTAGTCCGCATTTTGCTGATTCCTATTTTAGTGGTGGTATTTTACCTCCCGTTTAACTGGACCGGCCTAGCCGCTGCTGTGATTTTTACCGCGGCCGCTATCACCGATTGGTTTGATGGCTATTTAGCGCGAAAACTCAACCAGTTCACCGATTTTGGCGCTTTTTTAGACCCTGTTGCCGACAAGTTAATGGTAGCGGTGGCACTGGTGGTGTTGCTTGAACGCTACCCCCATATTTGGTTTAGCCTACCGGCGATGATTATTATTGGCCGCGAAATCGTCATTTCAGCGCTACGCGAATGGATGGCCGAAATTGGCAAACGCACCAGCGTCGCAGTATCGTATGTAGGCAAACTCAAAACCACCTTGCAAATGATCGCCATCATTATTTTGCTCGCGCAAACTACCCTTGATAGCCACTGGATTGAATTTATCGGCTTTGCCGCTCTGTATGTGGCAGCCGGGCTAACGCTGTGGTCAATGCTGGTCTATTTACGCGCGGCTTGGCCTGATTTTAAAGATTCAATGTAAGCGCATCGGCGTATACGGTGGCCAAACGTACAAAATCGCCTAATGCGACAAAAGACCTTAATAGTGAACCACTTAACAGTATGATTTATGGGGTTTTCGCTTGACATAAAGCCATTAACGCATAAAATACCCGCTCTCTTTTGAGGCCCTCTTGCCCACTGGGCGCGTGTCATGCGTGATCACTGGTTGGTAAGTCAGCCATAAAAGAATGTGCGGGAATAGCTCAGTTGGTAGAGCGCAACCTTGCCAAGGTTGAGGTCGCCGGTTCGAACCCGGTTTCCCGCTCCAAATTTCAAGCCGTTGCTTAGGCGGCAAGTCAATGCCCGCCCCCATTGGTGGGCGTTTTACTTTTGGCTGAATAGGGTTAACTAAGCGTTGTTATGGCGCGGTGGCAGAGTGGTGATGCAGCGGATTGCAAATCCGTCAACGCCGGTTCGATTCCGACCCGCGCCTCCATACACGATCACAGGCACTGCCAGCCTGCCGTGTAAGCAGCAGTTCAAAGACCACTCCTGAATAAGCCCGGGTGGCGAAATTGG
>PBSZ01000067.1 GCA_002726445.1 Cellvibrionales bacterium
AAAGAAGCCGATCGAATGGGCATGAAGACCTTAGTCGATGCAGGTTACTCGGCAAACTCAGCAGCAGCGATGTTCAAACAAATGCTCAATGCATCGCGACTGTATGGCAATAAAACGCCTGAATTTTTACTCACGCACCCTATTACTGAATCACGCATCGCTGACGCGAAAAATCGCGCCAGACAATATAATTCCCCAACCAGTAAACTGCATCTAAACTACTTACTGATTAAGACACGTGCCTATGTGCTCGCCCAGTCATCGAATAAAAACAGCATTAGCCATTTTTCTTCGCAACTTGAAAAGCTTTCTGTCAAGCGATCGATTGAACACCCATCATCAGAAGCCCTGTATGCTGAAGCAGCACGCTATGGCCTTGCACTCGCCTATCAACGCGACCAGCAATGGCGCAAAGCCAGAAAGACTTTAGCGCCTCTGTTAGAGCAAATACCAGGAAGAATCACTTACAGCCTTTTAGATATCGACATTGATAGCGATTCAGGCAAAACCAAGGTCGCAGAAAATAGACTTCGAGATCTCAGCGGTTTAACCCCTAATAACTACGCAATCAGCATGCAGTTGGCCGCGGTGTTACTCAAAAATAATAAAGCCACAGATGCACAAAAAGTCTTAAGCAATTTAGCAAAAACAAGGCCAGCGCAAGCCGACATTTGGTACGCGCTGGCAGAAAGCCAAGGACTCGCAGGAGATATAAATGGCCTTCACCAGTCAAGGGCTGAATTTTTTCTTCTACGTGGAAATCTCAGCAAGGCTAAAATGCATTACCGGCAGGCCTTACATCTAAGCCAAAAAGATTTTCAGCGTTCGGCAAAAATAAAACAGCGATTATCATTTGTTATGGAGTTAGAACGGCAAGCAAGATCATTCTGAAGTAAGGGGATTAATTTTGAGTTTTGACAAAATCAAGCATTCGTTGCAACGGTGTTAAAGCCTGCTGAGCCAACTGCGAGTCAACAAATATTTCATTACCCGCTTGTGTCAGACTACTGGCTAAATTATCTAAGTTATTCATCGCCATCCAAGGACAGTTTGCGCAACTCTTACAGCCTGCACCAGCACCACCTGTGGGCGCAATTAAGAACTGTTTATCTGGTACCAATTGCGATAATTTATAAAAAATACCTTGATCAGTCGCCACAATAAACTTATCGTGCGGCAGTTGCTCCGCGGCGCGAATGATTTGGGTGGTAGAACCAACGCTATCGGCTAGGGCCAACACCGACTCTGGCGACTCTGGGTGCGCTAGCACCGCAGCTTCGGGATAGACTGCCTTTAAATCGTAAATACCCTTCGCTTTGAATTCATCATGCACAATGCATGCGCTGTCCCATAACAGCATATCAGCGCCTGTGTGTTTCTGCACATAGGCACCAAGATGTTTATCCGGCGCCCAAATAATCTTTTCGCCCTCAGCATCTAAAAAATCAACGACATCCAAAGCGATACTTGAAGTAACAACCCAATCGGCTCGGGCTTTGACTGCCGCCGAGGTATTAGCATAAACCACAACCGTTCGATCGGGATGCTCATCACAGAAAGCTGAGAACGTTTCAATGGGACAACCCAAATCGAGAGAGCAGGTTGCCTCGAGTGTCGGCATAAACACGCGTTTCTCTGGGCTGAGTATTTTTGCCGTTTCACCCATAAATTTAACTCCTGCCACGATTAAATTTTCAGCAGGATGATTGGCACCAAATCGCGCCATTTCTAATGAGTCAGAAACCACACCACCGGTCTCTTCAGCCAAGCGTTGAATTAACGGATCAGTATAGTAATGGGCAATGATGGCAGCATTTTCGCGCTCAAGCATTGATTTTATATTTTCATTGACACGCTGATATTCTGCCTCTGTATAAGCATGCGGCGCCGGTTCGTATAAATGACGCTTAACAATATCCTCCGCACTACCAGAGTAGGCATCAACTGTGCTACATAGGTTCGCTGATTGAGACTTGGCGGCATCAGCCGTTTGATGTGAAGATTCAGTCATGGGCAAATTTTTTTCGTAAATCAGCGAGTTGATCAGAGGACTGTAATTGTAACACAGGCAAAGTGGTGCTTCGCAAGCGATAACAAGGCCACTTAAACTAAGCTAAGGGTCTAACAATTCATTTCTCATTAGTCTAAGTGGATAAAAAGGTCATATGGCAGACTAAACTGAATGGATTTGTAATGGCTACCATGACTGCAGATCGAGGTATAATTAAGATCAATAACGCTAATAGAAAATCTAACAAAAACATCTCTAGGATTAAAATATGAGCATTTTAGATAAATTTCGTCTTGATGGAAAAGTCGCAGTGGTCACGGGTGCCGGTCGCGGCATAGGCGCTGCCTGCGCGAAAGCCTTCGCCGAAGCCGGTGCCGATGTGGTGATCGGCGCTCGAACCATCAGCGAACTTGAATCCGTTGCCAGTGAAATAGAAGCAATGGGGCGCCGAGCAAAAATCGTAAAACTAGATGTTTTGGTCACCGAGGACTGTGAAAACCTGATTAACACCGCCGTTGAAACCTTTGGTAGAATCGATATTCTAGTCAATAATGCGGGTGGCGGAACCCCCCCTAAACCCACGCTCAAAACATCGGTAAAAGAATTTGAAGGTAACTTTCGCTTTAATGTGACCAGTGCCTTTGTTTGCTCACAACTGGCTATTCCAAAAATGGTTGAAACGGCAGGCGAAGGTTCTATCATCAATATTTCTTCGGTAGCAGGGAAAGAACCTTGCTCGCAATTTGCCGCCTATGGCGTAGCGAAATCTTCATTGAGTTTTTTAACAAAAGAGCTGGCACAAGAATTCGCACCTAAAATTCGTGTCAATGCGATTGGTGTTGGCTCGACCAAAACGCAAGCACTGGAGAGCGTTTTAACGCCAGAGGTTGAAAGCAATATGGTTCGCTTAACGCCAATGGCAAGACTGGGTGAGGTTGAAGATATATCGGCCTGCGCACTCTACTTAGCCTCACCTGCCTCCGCTTATTTAACTGGCGACGTGATTGCCGTTAATGGCGGCTTAAATGCTTTAAATATGCAAATGCCAGGTGCTTTTGATTAAGCAAAAAATCGATTGCAATACTAATAAAGGTAACAACCGTGGCCGCACTACTGTTTGAAAAAAAAGATCATGTCGCTTGGTTAACACTGAATCGACCTGAAGCTAAAAATACTTTAAATGCAGAAATATTCGTCGACCTGTCTGAAGCCTGGCAAGAAATAAAAGACGATGATCATATTCGCGTCGCGGTATTAACCGCAGCGGGTGATGTTGACTTTTGTTGTGGTGGCGACCTTAGCAGTGTTATTCCTATTTGGATGGGCACCAAAAAGCCAGAAAATTCAATTGAAGAAAAACTATTAGCCGACCCTCAAATAGTCGATAAAACCTTACTCAAACACACGCCATTTGATAAACCGATTGTAGCGGCCATTAATGGCCGCGCCTTAGGTGGAGGTTGCGAAATCTTACAGGCAACTGATGTCAGAATTGCGGCTGAACATGCCACCTTCGGTTTACCAGAACCTAAACTTGGGCTAATACCCGGTGGTGGATCAACGGTTCGTCTCGCTAGACAGCTGCCTTGGGCACATGCAATGAAAATATTACTCTGTGGTGAACCCATTAATGCCCAACAGGCACTCGAGTTTGGCCTGATCAGCGAAATCTGTCCAGCGGATCAATTACAGCAACGCGCTGAACAAACCGCTGCTCAAATAGCTGCTCTAGCTCCGCTTGCAACACAGGCCATCAAGCGAACAGCATTAGCAAGCCATACGATGAGCTGGGACGATGCGTTTCATTATGAAATGGAACAGTCAGCTCTAACAACCCTGTCGGAAGATGCACGAGAAGGCAACAAAGCCTTTAAGGAAAAACGACAAGCCAATTTCAAAGGCAAATAAAAGGCAGCTTCCCCCTTAAGGTATTTTATGTCGAAACAGTTTGATCCTTTGCATGGCAATCATGGAAAAAGTGTCTTTGAAGCAGCAAGTGCCAATGCGCATGTGGGTATGGAAATTGCCGCCGTTGCCGCATTAACGCCTGATCGAGTGGCTATTACCTTTGGCTCAGAAAGAATCAGTTTTAAGCAGCTCAACCAACTTACCAACCAAATTGCCCACCGTTTATTACGCGCAGGCATTACTGCGGGCGATGCGGTTGCTCTGCTCTGTAGCAACCGCATTGAATTTGTTGCTGTGCGGTTTGCTTGCCATCGAATAGGTGTTCGCTTAACACCAGTTAACTGGCATCTCGCACCTGAGGAGGCCGCCTATATTATTGACAACTGTGACGCCAAAGCTTTATTTGCCGATGCCCGAGTCAAACAAGCAGCCATTATTGCGGCACAACATAGTCAGCAGCTTATTGTCAAAATTGCTATTGGTGACGCGATCGACAACTTTGATCAATGGGATACGCTTAGCCAGGAAAAGGTTGATAATATTAGTCAACCGGTATTGGGTAACACCATGCTTTATACGTCAGGAACAACTGGCAAACCTAAAGGCGTTTACCGCGAACAACCCGATTCCTCTAAAGCAGCAGACATGCAAGCAATACTAACTGCTGTGTTTCAATTCGACACGGAGTCTGGACTTGACCAAGCATTAACTCCGGGACCGTTGTATCATTCAGGACCGTTTAATTTGTGCATGACGACCCCGTTAACCTCTGGCATAGGTATTGTGCTAATGGATAAATGGGACCCAGAGGAAACGTTGAAACTGATTGAACAACATAAAATATCGCATGCTTTTTTTGTGCCAACCATGTTTGTTCGAATGCTAAAGCTGGATCAAGCTATCAAAGATAAGTACAGTATCAGCTCTCTAAAATTTATCATTCATGGTGCCGCACCTTGCGGAATGGAAACTAAGCAAGCAATGCTAGCCTGGTTTGGGCCTATTATATGGGAGATGTTTGCCGGCACCGAAGGCCCTGGTACTATTGTCAGTCCACAGGATTGGCTTGCCAAGCCAGGCACAGTAGGCAAACCCGGCCCTGATCAAATTCGCATTTTAGATGATGATGGTCAGCCCGTTGAAGGCTCAACGCCTGGCCAGCTATTTTTAATCAATCCACCAAATAGCCAATTTAATTATTACAAAGATCCGACCAAAACTGAAACCGCTGTCAAAAACGGCTACTTTACTGCCGGTGACATCGGCTATCTTGATGACGATGGCTTTTTATTTTTAACCGGTAGAAGCGCCGAGGTCATCATCAGTGGCGGCGTTAATATATACCCACAGGAAATTGATAATATTCTTATTAAGCACAGTGCGGTTGCAGATGCCGCCTGCGTAGGCGTACCAAACGCTGACTGGGGCGAAGAGGTTAAAGCCGTTATACAGCTTAAATCAGGCACGATTGCCTCTGCAGAATTAACTGAACAGCTCATTGAATTTACCGCAAAGCACCTAGCCAAACAAAAAATACCTCGTTCGATTGATTTTATTTCCGAGCTGCCACGTAGCGAAGCTGGCAAGGTGCAAAGAAAAAAACTTCGTGATAGTTATTGGCCAAAACAACAAACCATAATCTAAGCTTAATGTATATTAGCCACAACCATGAGTAATTAATTTATGAACCCACCGGATAATGCACCTGTGTTAGTGGCAGTCGCCGCCGTTCAGCAAAAGCAAACCAACATTGCTGAAGCTAAAGAGCCTATCACCTTAATGATTGATGCAGTAAACGCTGCTTTGAAAGATAGCCAAGCACCTACCATAGCAAAACAAATCGAGCATATTTGTGTACCCAAAGGCATGTGGCAATACACTAATCCAGCCGCATTAATCGCTGAAGCAGTGGGAGCCGAAAACGCCGTCACCGAATTTTGTGACTTCGGCATTCTACAACAGACCAACTTAGGTCAAGCCTGCCAAAAAATTGCCGCTGGTGATATTGAGGTTGCTTTAGTTGTGGGCGGCGAAGCGAAGTACAGACAATTGCAAGCCATGATTCAAAATGTCGAAGCCACCGAAACGCAGCAACAAGACAGTCAGCCCGATTCTTTTTTACAACCCGAAGCCGAGCTGTGGTCTGAAATTGAGTCGAAGGCCGGCTTAGGCATGCCAGTTGGTTATTATGCGTTGATCGAAAGTGCTATTTGTCATCAACAAGGTATTAGCATGGATCAACATCGCGACAATATTGCCTCGCATTATGCTCGATTTAGTGAAACCGCTACCGCTAACCCTGACGGTTGGGCTGAGTCTGCATTAAGTGCTGAGATTATTCGTAATGCTGGCGATAAAAATGCCATGTTAGCTTTTCCCTATACGAAGCATCACAATAGTCAATGGAATGTTGATCAAGCTTGTGCCCTATTGTTTTGCTCAGTGCGTAAAGCACGCGAATACGGAATTCCTGAATCACAATGGATATTCCCCTTAGCCAGCACGGAGTCAAATCAAATTATTAATGTTTCACAGCGGCCTGATTTGGGCCGTTCAATAGCGGCTGAAATGGCTGGCCAGCGCGCCTTAAAAATTGCTGATTTAACGATTGATGAGATAGATTTTATCGATCTTTATAGCTGTTTTCCATCGGCTGTAAACCTAAATATACAAGCCTTAAATATTCCTGTAGACAGAGAGTTAACCGTTACCGGTGCCATGCCCTACGGCGGCGGCCCATTAAATAATTACTGCTTGCAAGCTACGGTAAAGCTGGCGCAGTTGCTGCGTGAAAATCCAGGCAGTTACGCGATCGCTAGCTGTGTTAGCGGCATGTTTACCAAACAAGGTTACGGTATCTGGTCATCCGCAGGTTATCGCAATGCCTTTGTGTTCGATGACGTGAGCGACGAGCTAAACGAACAACAACAAGCGCTTGAACTTATCGAGCCTCAAGCAGGCACTGTTGAAATTGTTGCCGCCACGGTTTTGTTTGAAAAAAACCAAGCACAAAAATTGGTTATTATCAGCCAGTACCCTGAAGGCCAGCGCAGTGTCTGTTACAGCGCAAATGCCGATCATATCGCGCAGTCATTGGACAGCAATTTAGTTGGCAAGCAAGCTCATATTAATCAGCTTGGCTTGATTGATTCACTTTCACCGATCGTATAGCAAAGATTAGTATTTTACTCAAAGGGAACACCCTGATAGCAAGCGGTGCAAAACGTGCGCTAGTACCTGCAAGAGGTTTAGGTTAGCATAGGTGTTCGTTAAAGGAATTAAATCGTCATGAGCTTATTACACCAACTAAATCAGCACGATCAACTCAGTAAAACCGCCCGCTTTGTTGCGATTAAGATCCTCGAAGATCCGCAAGCGGCTGTCAGTTTACCGATTGCTGAACTGGCTAGACGTGCTAAAGTCAGTGAGCCAACGGTGAATCGCCTTTGTCGAGCCTTAGGCTGTAAAGGTTATCCTGATTTTAAGGTTAAATTAGCGGGCGAATTAGCCAGTGGCCGAGGTAAGATTAGTCGCACCATCAATTTTGATGACAATTTAAGCGAAGTTGTCAGTAAAGTATTTGATTCTACCCATGCCAGTCTAACCATGGCACAAAATGCTTGCGATATACCTTCGATCACGGCCGCCGTCACCGCTCTAACTGACGCGCGAGCGATTTACTTTTTTGGTCATGGTGCATCCGGTTCTGTGGCCATTGATGCTCAGCATAAATTTATGCGATTTAAAAAACCAGTCGTAGCCCATGTTGATGCGCTTAACCAACGTATTGCTGCAACCAATCTTAATCAAGATGATGTTGCCGTTTTTATCTCCTATACGGGTCGCACACGTATCATTATTGAGGCTGCAGAATTAGCCATTAACAGCGGCGCTCATATTCTTGGCTTAACCAGTCAAGGCTCACCGCTAGCACAGCATTGTCAGCAGGTACTCGAAGTCGGTAATGATGAGGATACCGATACCTATACCCCGATGACATCACGCATCGCGCAGCTTTCACTGATTGATATTCTTGTTGCAGGCACCGCGTTAGAAATGGGCAATGAGTTTTCTTCTCATTTACTTGATGTAAAACGCAGCGTTGCCAACACTAAAACGACCAAAGAAAACTAGTCAATTATTTCGATATATTCCTCTCGAAGCAGCCTTAAACAAACAAAAAGCTGTAAATGGGCAAAAAATCGGCCTTTATTGTAATTTTATTACATTAGAGTCTAAATAAATGGACAGCCGCGCCGATATATGTAATTTTATTACCCTGAATAAATTACAGCACCCTGCCATTCATATTTGGGCGAGCACCACCACGTCTAGTACCGCAGAATTTAATTGCCCACCCGTCAGAATGGCCCGGTTAAGAATACCAGTGGAGAGAAAAAATGTTTCGAGTTGCTATTAATGGTTTTGGTCGTATCGGTAGAAATGTACTCAGGGCTTACTACGAGCGATTGAACGCGGGCGAATCGCTACCGTATAAGATTGTTGCTTTAAACGATCTTGGTGACGCAAATATCAACGCCCATCTTATGCAGTATGACACGGCTCATGGCCGCTTTCCCGGACAAGTGTCGGTGCTTGATAATAACTTAGTGGTTAACGGCGATAATATTAAAGTATTGGCAGAACGAAATCCCAGTGACCTACCTTGGGCTGAGATGAACATCGATGTGGTGTTTGAATGCACAGGCTTATTCACCAAGCGCCAAGCGGCCGAAAAACACATTGAAGCGGGTGCGAAACGCGTTTTAATTTCAGCGCCTGGTACCGACCTCGATGCCACTATTGTATTTGGTGTTAACGACCATATTCTTACCGAAGAGCATCACTTAATCTCGAATGCTTCATGTACTACCAACTGTCTTGCACCGTTAGTCTATGCGTTAAACAATACTATCGGTATTGAATCCGGGCTTGCAACTACTATTCACTCTTACACTAATGACCAAGTCCTAACTGACGTCTATCACACTGACTTGCGTCGTGCGCGTTCAGCCACTCACTCAATGATTCCAACTAAAACGGGGGCAGCCAGTGCGATCGGTGAAGTAATTCCAGAAATGAAAGGCAAACTTGATGGCCTAGCAGTACGTGTACCCGTGATCAACACCTCATTGGTTGATTTTACCTTTTCCGCTAAATGTGACACCACGGTTGAACAAGTCAATACTATTTTATCTGCAGCTGCCGAACAGCAGTTAGCAGGCGTGCTTGCTGTTAACACGCTGCCATTAGTGTCAACTGACTTCAATCATCACCCTGCTTCCTCAGTGTTTGATAGTACTCAGACTAAAGTAATTGGCAACACAGTTAAAGTTTTAGCATGGTATGATAATGAGTGGGGCTTTTCTAATCGCATGCTCGACAATGCTAAAGTCATTGTGGCACTCGACACGGCTAAAGAAACCGCTGTTGCAAGTTAGCATCAATAGCCGAGCAAGTGGTTTTTCTGCTCGCTCGGTTTTTTTAGTACCAAGCTAACCCCACTTTCCTTTGCCATAAGGCGCATTCCAACAGTGGGCTAAACGGCCATTCTCAACTTTAAATACTTCTATTCCGCAAAGATTCATATTTTCATCTTTGGCTGATTTAGTCTCCCAGATTGACGTCACATAAGTGTCATCAGCATGGGTAATGATACGATCAATATGCACGCCGAAATCTTCAACGCCCATTTTTACTCGTGCAATTTGCTCATCATGGCTTAATTCTGTGACGCCACCATCGACATCATGACGAATAATCGGATCGGCACACAGTTCACGTACCAACTCATAGTTGCCTTGATTACTGGCCTCTTCCCAATAGCGCTCTAACAGAATTTGCGCTTGACTCTTTTCGCTCATCGATCGATCTCCAATTTTTAGTCTGTGAAGTTTTATTTTTTGCCGTCTAAGCCCTAACAACCGTAATAGGTACCGCTGTCATAATCGGCATTCGGGCATAATTATCATTACTGTTTTCCATGCTTAGCAATTCCGATACTGAAGCAAAACTTTCATTATTTTGACCATTGCTATCACCGCCAAAATTATGCGAACTGGCAACCACGCCTCGCCGTAATGTCACGTCGGCAGACAACATGGCGAGTATTTTTCCAAAATCAGATTCTAATGCTACCCTGTCGCCCACTTCTGCGCCGAGAGCGAGAATATCATCGGGATGCATATATACGGGGTTACTGGTAACCGACTTCGGTAATTCATGACACATTGAATTGTAAACGTATTTATTTCGTCGGCAAATTAATAAAAAGTGATCGTCACGGCTGTCTTGATCCGCTAATGTTTTCGCCAATACCGCAAATTCCTGCGTCACCCCTTCAGGCATTAGCTGAAACTTATCGTCCATACCTTCAATAGCTGGCATGACAGCCACATCAGAAAACTCTGAATAAAGTTTACCGCCATGATGGCTCGCAATATCGGCAATTGGCACTTTAGTTGCCTCGGCAGGATAAAGTTTCTCTAACAAACCAATAAAGTCTTCATTCGAATGCTGGCTATCGACTTGACCGCCAGGCAAGTCAATCACTAAGTCCATTCGTTTAGCCAGTTCGGCAAGATAGATCCACTCTTCGCTCGCCTCACCGGGCGGTTCGATGAGCTTTTCGGCAAACTGGTGAAAGGGTTTATCAAATACAAAATCGGCATAGCTGGTAATTTCAGGCCGCTCTAAGCCATAACTGGCTGGTAAAATATAATCCGCCAATGCCGTAGTATCGGTGTGCCTTACGTCAATACAGACCAATAGATCAAGCGCACTTAACGCTTGTTTAATTTTAGCCTTGTCTGGTAACGATAAAACAGGATTGCCGCCAATCACGATTAAGGCTTTAACCTGCCCTTGACCGGCTGTCAAAATTTCATCAGCTAAGGTTGAACTGGGCATCTCTTGATAAACCTGTCTCGCATCAGCAACCCGAGAGCGTCGATTATTTGCCTGAAGATTAAGTGTTGGAGGAAGAAAATCCCAAGGTATGACCGCTTCCATCGGCGGCATATTCGGGGTTAATAAAGAGGTATTAACTTTATCGCCAATACGATTATGTCGGCCACAAATCGTATTCATGGCGCAAATCAAATGTTCGGATAAGTTCGGGTGCGGGCCCATATCAGGTCCTGTTCCACTGGATACACAGCCACGCTTTTGGCCGCCAAATAGCTCGACTGCTTGCTCAATTAATATTGCGTCAATACCTGACTGCTTAGCCACAAAGGCAAGATCATAAGGATCAACCTGCGCTTTAAGCGCGGCAAAGTCATGAGTGTATTGCTGGCAAAAATCATGATCATAAAGTGATTTCTGAATCAGCAGACGAATCATGCCCGCTAATAAAACGGCATCTTGACCGGGTTTAATCGCTAAATGAAGATCAGCCAGCTGTGCCGTTTCGGTCAACCTCGGGTCTATGACTATAAGTTTTAAGCCACGCTTTTTCGCTTGTTTAATCGATTTAGGTCGCCAACCCGGCGGGCCGCTCAACTGATTTAAACTCGATACGACCACGTTGTTGCCGACCAATATCGCCACGTCCGAGGATTCAAATGACTGCACGCCGCCCGCCCACACTCCGTGTCGGCCAGTAGCAATGATTTTTGCCGGCTGATCAATGGTCATCGTACTAAACATATTGTGCGAGCCAAGCGCATTCAGCCACGCATGAAACACTGGCACTGTCGCACCTTTAAACTGCACACCGTTACCCGAAAACAGAGCAATTGATTCAGAGCCATATTGGTCTTTAATAGCCATTAATCGCGCGGCAATCTGATCTAAGGCTTCGCTTTTATTCAGCTGAACGAGGTATTCACCCTGTCGTTTTAAAGGCTGCAATAAGCGGTTTTTTGCGCTTAACAGATCAGGGAATTGCCGGCCCTTAGTACAGCTAAACCCTTCACTCAGCGGATGGTTTGTATCAGGACGAAAAGAGAGTATCTGGTTATCTTCTACCTCAGCCTCAAAACCACAAAAGGCAGAACAAATAGAACAAAAAGTTTTTTTTGTTTGCATGACGACTGACCTTATTATTATTGGCGTAACACAAGGTGAATAATGTACGATTAAAATAGCTTACGCGAAATCAGCTGCTGGTCACATTACAGCAAATATACCCAGTGAGTCAGTCGACGGGCCAGCTGATAAAGACGAAACTCATTAAGAGAGGAAATCTTGCGCCTGACCCACACCTTCACGACGGCGACGCTTCAGCGTTGTGGAGATAATACGGTCGAGCTTTCGCGCCGTCATCTCATCGAGCGAGGCTCGTGAATCTGCCCCAGTACGTCGACAAATTCGCTGTAAGTCCCAAAATACCGCGCCCGCAAAAAGGCCGACAAAACGTCTTTCAATGTAATAGCGATTTTTGCGTGCATCGTCATTAGTTTCACAAATAGGATCTATAACCTCGGTCATTCGCTGATTGGTGCGCAGACGAATACTTTCCTTATCACCATTAAGCACTAAATCTTTAATGCTGTTAACAATACCGTCGTAATCACCTAATGCAGCTAACAAGAACTCATCAGTCAACTCATCGGCTGCTGCCTGACGCGATTCAGGTATGTCTTTACCTGGCAGCAAATGTAAGGTCTGATCGAGAATAAACCGTAAGCGCTCTTCGGTTGGCTGTAAAATATTTTTTGTCAATAAGCGATCCGTTTTACCGGCTGGACGCATAATATGCATCATTACGCATTCCTGAACCGTACCAAAGTTTTCACAGGATTGTGGATAACGTGAAAATAAATCACCGACGTATTCTTCTACCCCAGTAATATCATGATCAATGGTAATCTTAGCAGGATGTTCAACCAGCACATCGGGCTCGGGGAAAATGCGGCCTGCCTTGTTGCGAAAGCCGTCAGCATCTTGCTCAATGGCAGCGCAATACTGCTTAACTTCTTCCACTAATTCAGCGGCCACGTTTACCTGCTCGCCTGTCGCGTGATTAACCACTTGGCCATAATGGCCAAGTACCAAACGACAAAATCTGGGATCAACTAATTGATAAGCAGTCGTACGCTGACGATTACCCAAACTTTTAATGGTTTGCTTTGCAATAATATCGGCGGTGGGCGTTACCAAGGGAACAAAACCTAACTGGCTTTGAATCCTGCGCAATTCATCTTCAAATAGAACCAATGCCTCGTCGAGATCGACCCCAAACATGCCGCAGACATTGGCCTGTAAGTCTTTCACAATAAAGGGAATAGCACCGCCTGGAATTCCTAAGCTAACTAATTTCTTTAGCGTCGCCAAGGGAATGGCCGCGTCTTGTCGGCCTTTCGCACGCGTCCCAAAAACCTCAGCGAGATTCGCTTTTAGAGCAGTAATCGCATTGGCATTGGTCGGTATAACGCCTTTTAGGTAGCAGATATTTTCAACATCGTGATGTGAAGCACCGCCCGCTAGTGGCTCAACCGCGACTTCAATGCCACTAATACCGGCTTCAATCGCGACCGTCTGAACACCCAGTGCACGCGCTTCGTCGGTACTATGACAATGCAAATAAACGGGTAGTCCCAGTGATTTGAGTGCCGGAATTAAATCTAATGCCAAAGCCGGTGTCAGCTGGCCACTCATGTCTTTGATGCATAATGAATCCAAACCGCCGCCGGCCTGCTCGGCGATAGCAATTAATTTTTTGGCATAATTGACGTAGTAAGTGCTGCTGTAGCAAGCTGTACTGGAGTTATTCACTGGCTGAACATAGGATAAGGCGGCTTGCACATGCACGCGCTTTGCCGAGGCAGCTTGACCTTTACTATTCGCGAGTGCATTAGCCGCAGCGGCCTGCTGATCTTTTTTCACCATGTATGAAATGGAGAAACGAAGATTTTCAGCATCATTTAAAGCATCAAAGTTGCGAATAATCAGGGTGTTATTTTTTTCACTATCACCGCCAGCATCCACTAACAGATCAATGCTTTGCTGCTGAACATCGGTAGCATAATGTTGAAAGCCTAATTGATTAGCACCGCGCATGAGTATCTGAAGGGGCAAGCGAGCGCCCTCAGCATTGATCACGGACTTAGCATTTCGGAGAACTTGATAGGGATTAAACCCGTGCTCTAGGGCAATTTGATAACTCTGGCCACCACCAATTTCTAAGCTGGAGAAACCCACCGCCAACGCATGTTTGACCATCAGGCTTAATTCTGCCTGATCAAAAGTCCATACCCCCGTTGACTGCATCATATCGCGCAAAACCCAACCAATATTGACGGCCTTGGTCGCTTCACTACTCATTGAAGCTTGGCTTTCTGTTGATGCCATTAAGAGATCCCCAAAGAAATAAATTTAAGTTAATGAATGATACCGCATGTGAGCGACGCTAAAAAGAAAATTTTTAATACGCTAAGCCTGCTTATGCGTTAGACAGTGAAAAACATAGTCAAAAAAATAATCGCTTATCACTAAGCACCAACATTGGTGGAGAAATACTATCGTGGGAGTATTAGCGGCAAACATTGACGCATCATTATAAATAGCAGTCTAAAATAGATCGTATTAAACGACATGGAGCCACTAAAATCAGATGATAGTACGATTGCATGGTCTGCTGATGTTAGCGATTGAGCCTGTAAAAAAGTCAACCAGTAGGCCCCCACTAAAATTCAAATATGAAACACCATAATCCGGGTTTCTTTGACACAGTGATCGAGCATGTTCTTAATTGCTAGTTGATGTGGCCCGCAATGACCGCATGCTTTTTGAGCTAAATTTAACCAGCTTTATTATGGGAAGAAGAGCTTTGATAGCAAACTCTTTACTTATCAAAGAAACAATCAAGGGAGAAGGAATGGCTGAAAATAAAGAAATTGGTGGGTCGTGCTGGGTTCGAACCAGCGACCAATTGATTAAAAGCCAACTGCTCTACCAACTGAGCTAACGACCCCGAACTGTTTTCAAATCTGCATAATGACCGTATTTCAATGAAATTGTCTAAGGGTAAATGCCGAAAAACATAAATTCATTGCATCACATGCGTCTAGAAAGGTGGCTATATTAACGGCCAAACTACAAAATACAAGACTTTTTTCTAGTAAATTGAAGAATTTATTAGAAAAAAGAGATTCTCGGTATTTTTTAATAATAATGCGTCGGATCAACTACCTCCGCAGCGTCAAAACCTTCGGCACGCAGGCGACAACTGTCACATTTCCCACAGGCTTGACCGTTTTTATTCGCTTGATAACAGGAGACCGTTTGGGCATAGTCGACCCCTAGAAAAGTCCCCTGTTGAATAATTTCAGCTTTAGTCATTCTGAGCAGTGGTGCATGAATGCTAGGACCATGGCCTTCAACTCCGGCCTTAGTTGCGGTATTAGCCATCGCCTGGTAAGCAGCTAAATAGTCGGGGCGGCAATCGGGGTAGCCAGAATAATCAACCGCATTGACACCAATAAATATGGCATCTGCCTCGATGACTTCAGCATAGCCCAACGCAAAACTCAAAAATACTGTATTTCTAGCTGGCACGTAGGTAATTGGAATACCGTCTGACGGTTGCTCTGGTACTTTAATATCCATATCGGTGAGCGCCGACCCACCAATAACACTCATATCAAAATGAATAACACGATGCGCCTTGGCGTCACTGGACTGCGAAAGCTTTTCTGCCGCAGCTAATTCAGCGCGGTGTCGTTGGCCATAGTCAAAACTGAGGGTATAACACTGATACCCTTCTGCCAAGGCAATGGCTAACACGGTGGCCGAATCCAAACCACCAGAAACCAATACAACTGCTTTTTTTTCTGTCATAACACTATCAACTGTCTAATAAAATATGTAGCCGCCTTTATCGACCTGATTCATCGCCCCAAATAAGCTTGTGCATCTGCATTTGCATACGAACCGGTAATTGGCCCTCAAGTATCCACTGGGCAAGCAACTGTTCATTGAAATCATCTTCACGTTGAATAACGCCTTCAACATCAAATACGGGAGAAAATAAAATATTATCAACGCGATCGTAAAGCTGATACTGATGAATAATGTCAACTGACCAGAGAAAATCCTCTCGATTGCAGATCACGAATTTAACTTCATCTTGCGGCACTAATAGAGGAATATTTTCGTATCGATTTTTATCTAACTCTTTAGAGCTGGGTGTTTTCAAATCAACTATTCGTTTAACGCGAGGGTCAACATCCGCAATATCGAGTGCGCCACTAGTCTCTAACGAAACTTTATAGCCTTTATCACAAAGCTGGGTTAAAAATATAATGCAGTTACTTTGTGCCAGGGGTTCGCCACCCGTGACACAGATATATTCAGTTTTATAGGCGTCTATTTCATCTATCAATACTGATAATGGCTTTACGGAACCGCCTTTAAAGGAGTAAGGGGTATCGCAGTAACTGCAGCGTAATGGGCAACCGGTTAAGCGGACAAACACCGTTGGAAAACCCACCCAAGAAGATTCACCTTGAAGCGAGTAAAAGATTTCAGACACGCGTAAACTTAGATCAGTGACTAGTGGTTGAGAAACAACAGAGACAGGCTTAAATAGCGCCATTATTGTGACCTTTAAATCAATAATTAGCGCAAATTACTGTTTAAGTATTCGCGTGCAGGATTAGCTGCCGTACTCTGAGCATGGTCGCTAAGAACCGATTCTAGCGTGCTACGAGCCTTGGCTGATTGACCTAACTGATGGTAAACCTTACCTAATTTGAACTTAGCATCAGCTACTTTTTTATGTTGTGGGTATTGCTCGATTAACGATATAAAAGAATCACGAGATAAAGGCAATTCCATCGCAAGGTACTGCAGCTCACCCAACCAAAAATACGCATTTGGTATATAGCTAGAACTGGGATAACGCTGAATAAAATCCGTTAATGAAGTCTGCGCGCGTTCAAACTCGCGGTCTTTGACTAATTGGTAAGACTGGCGATAAGCTTGCTTTGCCTCTGCCTCTACAGACAGCGGCGGCTCTGCCTGATCAAACGCGCTCACTGCTGGCTGAGTTGCAACCATAGGGACAAAAGAAAAGTTTAGCCCCTCTTCTTTATCGGGCGCGGGTTTCGCCTCGACTTGAGATTGATGAACAACACTCAGTCGATGATCTAGATCAAGGTAATCATCAATACGCTTACGATCGAGCATTTCAATTGCATGCCGCTGTTCCTCCACTAAACCGCGTAACTGCCGTAATTCGGCTTGCAGCGATTGCAATTGAAGAAGAATGTCAGTATTCGTAGCGGCAGAAGCAACTGCAGCGGGAGCGTTACTATCGAAGATCTGAGCTCTACTCTTGCGGTCACTTACAACGTCAAAATACCCATCGCTTGGATATCGTTCAGCAGGAACAATCGTTGACTCAGCTTCAACGACTTCAACCTGACCCAAAGCAAACACAGAATCAGGCGTCAGCAACAACAGCATAATTAGAACGTTAGCCAAGCGGCCAGTGCTCTCAGTCGTTGAATTTCTCATCGCCGCACCCTACCTTCAGACCTCAGCCACCTTGTTTAAGCAATAGATGCCATCACATTCATCCGTAACTGCAAGATAAACTAAAGATTTTTTTGCTTAATTATTTTAGCTCAACGCGCCGATTCAATGCATAATCTGCACTATTACTTCGCAAAGCGACAGGTCGCTCCTCACCATAGCTAACCACTTCTATCCGAGCGCGAGAAATCCCTTGAATAGCGAGATAGTCAGCGACCGCTTTTGCACGTCTTTCGCCAAGTGCTAAATTATATTCGCGTGAACCGCGCTCATCAGCATGGCCTTCGAGCACTATAGCAGTACTGTTGTTACGAAGTACGGCAGCTTGCGCATCGAGCGAAGCCCGCACATCGCTACCCAGCGTCGCTTGATCGTAATCGAAATAAAAGACATTTTCTAATTGAACCGCTGATTCAACGGCTACCTCAACAGCGCTTGCCGTATCAACTCCTGAGCTAACAGCAGCTGTCTCGCTACTGCTGCCAGTAGCAGCATTGTCAGTCGCACTGGCATCTTGCTGATCAGTTGTCGCACATGCTGACAAAAGACTCATTAAAAACACTAAAGAAATATATTTTTTGATCATCATTGATTATCACCCACCATAGAAATAAAAAAAGGAGTACCAGCTTCATTTCACTATTGTATAGCCATTCGGCAAGCATGCAATACCGTTTTTGGGCCCGAAATGAAAAAATTTTCGAAATCGTATGACAATATAACTATAGCGGAAACTGACCAGCGGCGCAGATCGCCAACATTGCATCAATACGGTGACCACGCGGGCTCTCTTACATCGCTCGATGGAGACGGCAAACGAAATTTAATTCCGCCATCAACCGAAACAGCCGCTAACACACCACGACCTGCATACTTAGTGGCGTATAAAAGCATGCTGCCATTAGGCGCAATACTGGGTGATTCATCGAGTGATGAGCTGGTTAAAATAAGATGTCGACCTGTTGCTAATTCCTGCCAAGCAATATGGTAACCCTGCTCATCACCATGGACCATCACCATACTCTTACCGTCGGGCATTAAACTCGCCTTAGCGTTGTAACGCCCTTTAAACGTTAATCGCTTCACGCTTTTATCGGCAAGCGTAAACTGGTAAATCTGTGGCTTGCCACCGCGATCAGATGTGAAAACCAACGATTTACCATCCGGCAACCAACTAGGCTCGGTATCAATGGCGGAATGATGAGTGATTTTTTGCAACTCAGCAGTCGCTAAATTCATCAGGTAAATATCGGGATTACCGTCTTTTGATAATACCATGGCCATGTGCTTACCATCGGGTGACCATGCAGGTGCACTATTAAGACCTGAAAAATTAGTCAATTTTTTCCGCTCACCGGTCGCAATGATTTGTTGATATATGGCTGGCCGCTGCGTTTCAAATGAAACATAGGCGATCTGCTTGCCATCAGCAGACCACGCCGGCGATAAAATAGGTTCTGAGCTACGTAAAATCTCACGCGCATTCGCACCATCAGCATCCGCCAAGATTAAACGGTAACTGGACACGCCAAGCTCATTACGTTGAGCCGACACATAGAGCATACGGGTAGAAAACGCCCCTCTTATGCCAGTCAACTTTTCAAATACCGCATCACTTAATTTATGCGCTATCGCTCTTTCGGCATCGCGTCCAGCACGAATTTCATTCGCCAATAACGCGCGTTGAGTATGGACATCAAATAAGCTGTATTTGACGACCATTTTGTTACGACGATTTTCTGATCGACCTATCAACAAGTAATCTACACCGAGGGCACGCCAATCACGAAAATGTACTTCCTCAGCATGACTGGGTGAACTCAACATGTCATCGCGATCCAAGACCGAAAACTGCCCACTACGAGTTAAATCAGCCGCAATCACTGCAGCGATATCTTGCTGCACCTCGCGCCCCCTATTGTGAAAAGGAACAATCGCAATTTTAGTGGGATCCTTAACCCAGTCAGTCACTTCAATGACTAAATCAGCCGCACTTAGCCCTGAAAAAAAGAATACGATTAAACAAACATAGAATCGAAAATTAACTCTCACAAACGTAAATCCTCTGCTGAAAAACGAAATATAAACTCACGAAAATGCTGATCAAATAATGCAGCAGGCAAATCCTTCACGAAACCAAAATCACCTGCCTTTTTTACGGCCAGCAAACTGGATTGATCAAACGCCCCGCTGCCACTGCTCGAGGCAAGAGTAACGGCAACCACATGACCGGAGGCAGACAAGCGAATCTTAACCAAACAAACCATATCGCGCCTAGCGCTAGGTGGTAACTGCCATCGCTGTCGCATTTGCTGACTAATCATGCCCGCATAACGCGCAACAAGAACATGTTGCTCTGTCTGGGTATCAGCCTTCGATTCGGCTGACATCGATGACATTATTGCCTCTTCTGCGGCAAGTTGCTCAGTCGCTTTAACGACCTCGACAAGCTCAGGCTGCGGTGGCTCGGGCTTAGGTGGTTCAATAATCGGCTTGGCTTTCGGCTTGGGCTTAGCTTTCGGCTTGGGCTTAGCTTTCGGCTTGGGCTTGGCTTTCGGCTTGGGCTTGGCTTTCGGCTTGGGTTTAGGCAAGTCTTGCGCTGACACTAAATGCGCATCAATGG
>PBSZ01000068.1 GCA_002726445.1 Cellvibrionales bacterium
GCATTCCGATTGAATATCGTGTTGCCTGCTATTTTAGTTTTCCGTTAGTCCTTGGTCTGGGGCTAATCACGGTCTTTGCTACCAAGCAAGATTTTTCAACTAACGATTTATACCTCGTTTTTTTAGGACTATCGATCAGCCTAAGCACGGCTATTTTCTTTATGAGCCGGCACATTACCGAACCGCTGAAAACCATAACCAATGCCGCCGCCAATATGAACAAAGGGGATTTATCGGTAATTCCGAAGCGTCGAGACGATGAGCTCGGTCAATTGATTGAGAATTTAAATCGAATGGGCAGAGGCTTATCTCGCAAGACCGAACTTGAACGCGTACTGGCTAAACTGCTTGACCCCAATGTCGCCAATAAAGTCATCGATGAGCTCGATGATGTTAATTTTAAAGGCGAAAATATCCAAGCCACCGCTCTATTCGCTGACATTGTTGGCTTTACACAAATGTCTGAGAAACTCTCACCGGGTGAGGTCAGCGAGCTACTGAATGAATATTTTGGCTACTATACGGCCTGTGCCAAGCACTATCATGGTACGGTGGACAAATTCTTAGGCGACTGCGTGATGCTGGTTTTTGGTGCGGCAAAAAAAGATCAGCAACACGCCTACCACGCGGTGGCTTGCGCGCTGCTGATGCAAAAAATCACTGAGGAATTAAATGCCGAACGACTAAAGAAAGGTTTGTTTGCGGTGCAATTACGCATTGGCATTAATAGCGGTGAAATGCTGGCTGGATTGCTCGGCTCAAAAGATCGATTGGAATACACTGTGGTGGGTGATTCGGTGAATCTCGCCTCTCGCCTCTGCAATGAGGCGCAAGCTCAACAAGTCATTATCCAAGAAGAGTGTCATGATGCATTAGCAAAACAACATGATATGACGGTGGATAATCATAAAACCATTAAAATCCGCGGCAAAGAAAATCCCGTTTCAATTTATAACGTTCGTTCACTCGGCGATGAAGAGCAACAAAAACAGCGACAATTCATCGATAAGCTGCTAGAAAATAATTAGTGCTCGCGAGTCGAACGGAATTGAATATCAGGCCAACGTTCTTGGCTCAGCGATAAGTTGACCCGCGTCGGCGCAAGGTAGCTTAGGTGGCCACCGCCATCTATCGCAAGATTATCGGCCTGCTTGCGCTTAAATTCTTCCAGCATTTTGGTGTCGTCGCACTCAACCCAATGCGCCGTGTACACGTTCACTGGCTCGTAAATGCATTCCACTTTATACTCATCTTTCAATCGATAAGTAACCACTTCAAACTGCAGATTACCAACGGCACCGACGATTAAATCATTATTCGACATGGGCATAAATACCTGCGTCGACCCCTCTTCGGCTAATTGTTGCAAACCTTTTTGCAAGGCTTTCATTTTAAGCGGATCTTTTAACCGAACCCGCTTAAAGAGCTCAGGCGCAAAGTGCGGTATACCGGTAAACTTCAAACTTTCACCTTGGGTAAAGGTATCGCCGATTTGAATCGTACCGTGATTATGTAAACCAATAATATCGCCCGACAAGGCTTCCTCAACCGCTTCGCGCTCACCCGCTTTAAAGGTCACGGCATCGGCAATCTTTACGTCTTTGGCTAAACGCACATGGCGCATTTTTAAACCCTTAGTGTAAGCGCCCGAACAGATACGCATAAACGCCACCCGATCTCGATGCTTAGGATCCATATTCGCCTGTATCTTAAAAATAAAGCCGCTGAATTTTTCTTCTAAGGGGTCAACCTGTCGATCTGCCGTGGTACGCGCGATGGGTGATGGTGCCCACTCAACAAAACCATCCAGCATTTCTCGCACACCAAAATTCGCCAGTGCGGTACCGAAGAAAACCGGTGTTAATTCACCCTCAAGATACGCTTGATGATCAAACTCATGACTGGCACCGCGGACTAATTCTATCTCTTCGACAAAGTCTTCGTAATAAACGCCCAACAAGGTTTTAGCTTGCTCTGATTGCAAGCCCGCAATCTGCACATCTTCGGCAATCACAAAATTACTGCCTTGTTCAAATACATGTATCGTATCGGTATATAAATTATAAACACCCTTAAACTCTTTACCCATGCCGATCGGCCAATTGATCGGCGCTGCAGCAATACCTAACACCTCTTCTATTTCATCTAACAGGTCGATAGGATCACGAATATCGCGGTCCATCTTATTGACGAAACTTAAGATCGGCGTATCGCGTAAGCGACACACTTCCATCAATTTAATGGTTCTCGCTTCGACACCCTTTGCCCCATCAACGATCATTAAAGCAGAATCAACTGCCGTTAATGTGCGGTAGGTATCTTCCGAAAAATCTTCATGGCCCGGCGTATCGAGCAGGTTGACGATCCGCTCTTTGTAGGGAAATTGCATCACCGAGGAAGTGACCGAAATACCCCGCTCTTGCTCCATGGTCATCCAATCAGACGTAGCATGACGATCAGCTTTTTTGCCCTTCACCGAACCCGCCACCTGGATTAACTGACCCAGCAGTAACAGCTTTTCAGTGATCGTGGTTTTACCCGCATCGGGGTGCGAGATAATCGCAAAGGTTCGTCGCTGTTCGACCGCCTTGGTAAAATTAGCATCTGACATGCGAAGTTCCTAAATAAGCCGGGATAATTGGGCGGTTAACGTGATGGGTTCAATGATGGGCTAAACCGCAAAGAAAGCGATTATACACATTTGTCAGGCCGCTGTTAGCGCCAATTTCACGAGGGAAGTATTTGTGCCATAAATCGTATTTTTTGCCTATTTTACCATTCACTGCAACCATGCATGGCCTTTTAATGGCTGAATACTTACGCTAAACTTTTATTGTCTTACAGCAAGGGAATCAGTATTTATGGCCTCAGTCGACCTTTATTCAGGCTCACAGCAACGCACATTTTTAGGCCACCCCATTGGTCTGACGATCTGCTTTTTAACCGAAATGTGGGAGCGTTTTTCCTATTACGGTATGCGGACTATTTTGGTGTTGTATTTAGTTAAGTACCATTTATACAGCGCCCAAGAAGCCAGTTTTATTTACGGCGCCTACGCCGGCATGGTCTACATGATGCCTATTATTGGCGGCTTCTTAGCTGATCGCTACCTTGGGGCTAGAAAAGCGGTAACCTACGGTGCAATTCTCTTGGTCTGTGGCCATGCGCTGATGGGCTTTCACGGTTCGGCCGCATTCCTTGATAACGGCGTAGTGGTTCGCGATGAACCCTTCATCGATTTATTCTTCCTCGCCTTGGCGTTAATCATTACCGGTGTAGGCTTTTTAAAAGCCAACATTTCGACCATTGTCGGCTCACTCTATGGGCCTAACGATCCGCGTCGCGACGGTGGCTTTTCTATTTTTTATATGGGCATCAATCTCGGCTCTTTAGTGGCAACGGCATTAGTCGGTTATGTCGGCGAAGTGCACGGCTGGCACTATGGCTTTGGCCTGGCAGGCATTGGCATGCTGTTCGGTCTATTGGTGTTTTTAGCCGGCCAACACTTATTGGATGGGAGAGCTGAGCCTCAGCACCCTGAGCGACTCAAAGAGATCGCCTTTGCCGGTATCAATAAGGAATACGCTATTTACTTAGCCGGCATTGCATTGGTTGGTATCAGTTGGGTATTGATTCAATACCAAAGCTTGGTCGGCCAAGTGCTGGGGGTATCGGGATTTTTAATGATCGGCGTTATTCTTTATTACAGTATGACCCAATGCAGCCCAAAAGAACGTGACCGATTGTTTGTCGCCTGTTTCTTAATAGCCACACAAGCCATTTTCTGGGCCTTGTTCGAACAGCAGGCAGCCAGCTTGACCTTACTGGCCGATCAACAATTTGATCGTTCAGTATTGGGCATAAATATCTTGGCCTCACAAGTTCAATTGCTGAACCCGCTATTCATTGTTTTATTAGCCCCGGCGATGGCTTGGCTATGGGTGAAGCTGGCACAACATAAAATAGAACCGTCAACACCGGCTAAATTTGCCATTGCCATGCTGTTAATTGGCTTAGGTTACGTGGTCTTTGCTTGGGGGCTAAGCCTGGGCGACCAGCCTAGCAGACACTTCTTTTGGCTGATCTTTATCTACTTAATGTTGACCTTGGCCGAGCTGTGCCTGAGCCCCGTCGGTCTTTCTATGGTCACTAAATTGAGCACGACGCGTATTGTGGGCATGCTAATGGGCACTTGGTTTTTATTTTCAGCGATGGGAAATTATGTGGCGGGCTGGATTAGCTCACTAACCGGCAGCTCAAAAGCCGGCGCCGCAAATAGCATCGATATTGTCGCGACCCTCTCGGTCTATCACACGATTGGTTTAATCAGCATCGGCATCGGTGTGGGTCTATTATTACTGACGCCAACATTACGTAAAGCCATGCATGGCGTGCATTAAAAAATGCGATGGCCATTCGTTTACGTCACCGCTCAAGCGAACCTAAAAAACTATTGGACTCTTTTACTTAATCAACGCGATAAACGGTAATCTTATGCCTAATGATGGGCTAAAAAAAACACCCGCCATGGATCAAGCCCCTACTCAGACTATCAGGGATAAAACGCTCTTAGGCTTACTTAAAAGACGCTTAATTCAAGCAACGCAAAATTCCATTTCTGGCTTACGTTTAGCGTTTAAAAAGGAAGAGGCCTTTCGAATTCAGTCGTTTTTAACGCTGCTGGCATTGCCTGCAGCTTGGTGGATAGCAGATACCCTCAACGAAGGTTTATTGCTGTTATTCTCGGTTGCCTTGGTGCTGATCACCGAATTATTAAATTCTGCCATCGAGGCGACAGTCGACCGCGTGGGCATGGATTATCATGAGCTGTCGAAGCAAGCTAAAGATATGGGTTCAGCCGCTGTTTTTGTCGCGATGCTATTTGCCGCTATCACCTGGCTGTTGATACTGCTAGTCTAATCTCTCGATCATGGAAATAGCCGCTTAAATGTATTTACCGATTCGTAGTCGCCCTGCGCTGAGCGATGATAGCGTCATCAAGAATCAACTATTGAGCATTGAGCATTGAGCATTGAGCATTGATTAATACCGTAACCATTCGCTTCATAGACCAAGGTTCAGTGGCATAATTCATCTTGGCAGTGATCCAGACTCGGGTCAGCAACGGTAAAATACTGCATTCATTATTATTTAACACTATACATAACACAGATATCACTATGGCATCATCCCTCGTTCATATTCACACCACTAACCGATTGGGCTGGCTGGCCAGCTTTTGGGGTTTCGCTGGCTTCATTGCCATGTTGGTCATCGCGCTAATGAAATTGACCGTGATTGCCATCGATTCATTTAATTATTCTTTTTCTACCTTGCATTGGCTTGCATTAATTGTTAACAGTGTATTTATGGCCTATTCAGAAGGCTACAAAGGGTTTCAAAAAGGCTATTCACCCCGCTTGGCAGCAAGGCTTAGTTACTTGCATCATCATGCTAATTTTATAACGACCTTACTGGCGCCTCTGTTTTGCATGGGATTCTTTGCCGCGCCAAGAAAAAGAATTATCACCTCAGTATTATTAACCGTGATGATCGTTCTATTTATTTTATTTTTTCAATTTATCCCGCAACCGTGGCGAGGCATTCTTGATATTGGTGTGGTGATTGGATTAAGTTGGGGATTAGTAGCAACCGTATTTTTTTGTTACCAAGCCTTTATTAACCCCGCTGCCTGTGTCGATGCAGAAGTCGTTTAATCTTCACTACTTAACCCTTATGAATGGCTAAAGTACGAGTAAAACCGCCCGCCGTTGTGGTGACCTCTTGCCTAGCAAGACTGTATTTTTCTGGCAGATCTGGTCGAATACTGGCAATACTACCCAGTTGACCTAGCGCAAACCGAACCGCTTCATCTGCCAACATGATTCCCTCAGGAGCCTCACCCTCTGACAAAGTTGGCATCCCTCTGCGCATGCCGGGCGTATTAGTACCCTGCGGCGAAAAGCCTAAAACGTCGATCCCTAAGGGTTTAAATTCATACCATAGTGCTTCTGCTAACGATAAATCATAGGCTTTTGTGGCTGCGTAGTTGGCAATATAAGGCGCACCTGCATAGGCTGAATTAGAGGCCACAATAATGATGGCACCGCGATGACGTTCAAGCATCGCGGGACTAAAGTGATGGCAAAGTGTCACCGTCGCCATGCAGTTAACTTGTATGGCTTTATGCATGGCTTCTAATGGCGTATCGCTGAATGCGCCCGTCGCGCCAATACCGGCACAGCAGATTAAAAATCCAATCGCTAAATCGGACGTTTGCTTGAGTAGTTGATCGATAAAGCTGGGTTGTGATAAGTCACATTCAACGGCTAAGGTTTTTACGCCATATTGCTGGGCAAGCTGCAAAGCGTGCTGCTGAGCCTTGTCAATTTGCACATCGGCCAAGACAATATTAAGACCTTGAGCCGCTAACTGCGTGGCAAACTCCGCACCAATTCCTTCAGCCGCACCCGTCACCAAGGCCCACTCACCGTATGCCTCTCGATAGGTTTGTTGTTTAGCAGTGATTAGCGGTGCAATTTCCATCGGTGGCTCCAAAATAGAGTAAATTAACGGTGAAGACATTAACAGCCTGTCAATAATAAACCCTGCCGATAGCGTTTAATATAGACCTGTAAATTCCTTAATAATTGATCAGCGAGGCAAGCATGGAGACATCACTTAACGAGTTATTTATCGGCCATATGCGCGATAAAGAATGCATCAGTGAAATGATTTTTCAATATGCCACAGCCTTGGACTATCGGCAGTGGGAATTGCTGGTGCCACTATTTAAGCCAGATGTTCAATACAGTTATGGCGGCTACGTCACCGGGTCGGGTTGCGATGATCTGATTGCCATGATCCGAAGCAATCTCGATGGCTGTGGGCCTAGCCAACACTTATTCAGTAATCTAAGAATCTCGATTGACGAGCAAGCTGATAATAATCATGCAAGCTGTCGCTTTTATGGCCGCGTCATGCATGCCGGTGTCGAGCAAGAAAGTCATTTATTGTTTGATTTTTGGGGCGAGTATTGCTGCCAATTAGTTCGTAATACACTCGCTGAGCCACATCATTGGCTGATCAGCGACATCACACAAACAGGCTTTCACGCCACTGGTGAGATGAAAATTTTAAAAGGCAAATAAGACACGCTATTTAAATACCACGACGTGGTCTATTTCGAGCCGAATGCCTATCTTCTCGTTAATGGCATGATCGTGATGGCTAGGCACCAAGGCTAATACGCGCTCACGATTATCAAGCTCTAAATGATATAAAAACTCTGCGCCGCGAAAATGTCGCGCAACCACTTTTGCTGTCAGCTCGCTGCTGTCTTGATGAATAATGTCATCAGGTCTAATCAAGACTTTCACCTGATCGCCGGCTTGAATATTATCAATAGTAGCCGCTATCGATTTTCGCTCAAAACAACCTAAGGTGGTTTGAACTTCCGTCGATGATATCATCTGCCCGTGAAGCATTACGCCTTGACCCACAAAATCAGCGACAAAGGCATTAATGGGTTGATGATAAATCGCATAGGCGCTGTCCCATTGCAGTAAAGCGCCATTTTCAATCACGCCAATGGAATCGGCCATGGCGAATGCTTCATGCTGGTCATGCGTGACCATGATCGCGGTGGTCTGTGTCTGCTTAAGCAGGCCTCTCACCTGCTCACCCAAAGAGTCTCTTAACTCAACGTCTAAATTTGAAAATGGTTCATCCAACAACAATAATTTCGGTTGTGGTGCTAAAGCCCGCGCTAACGCGACTCTTTGTTGCTCGCCGCCTGATAGTTCATGCGGCATGACTAATTTCTTATCGATCAAGCCAATCTGTTCAAGAAGATATAACGATCGCGTATCAGATTCAGATCGCGACAAGCCATGTAAGCCAAACTTGACGTTTTCAATGACGTTTAAATGTGGAAACAAGGCATAGTCTTGAAACACCATGCCAATTTGACGTTGCTCTGGTGGTAAGGCGTAACGCTTTTGACTAATGGTCTTTTTGTTTAAGGTGATACTGCCCTCGCTGACAGGTTCAAAACCGGCTATCGCACGAAGTAGGCTTGTCTTACCGCAGCCACTAGGCCCTAATAAACAGCCAATTTCTCCTCGCTGTAAGGAAAAGCTGATACCGCTTAATACTTGCTCGCTGTCGTAAGCAATACCGACATTAGTTAAGCTAAGATAATGCTCTGCTTCAGTGCTCATATTTTTTGTCCAATAACCAAGACGCTTGCATATTTAACCATTGATGATTCATGACATGACCTTATTGCTGTACTTTATCAGCTCGCAGAATCAGAATCACCACTGGAATCAAACCTACCAATACGATAGCCAAGGCAGGCAGAGCAGCCCGTTGCCATAAACCTTCTGAACTTAACTCATAAATTCTTACCGCTAGCGTATTAAAACCAAACGGTCGTGTCATTAAGGTAATGGGTAACTCTTTCATCACATCGACAAACACCAAAACCATTGCCGTTAATACACCGACTCTAATCATAGGGAAATGTACCCGCCTAAGCATACTTAAACCCGAGACCGACAAACTTCTCGACACCGCATCAATCGAAGGCGTGACGCGCATTAAATTATTTTCAATCGGCGAAAACGCAACCGCCATAAATCGCACACTATAGGCTAACAGCATCACTACCATACTGCCTTGCAAAAGTGGTGTTGCAAAACCTAGTCTCGCTAAATAATGGTCTATCGCGGCAATCGGCGCCAACAAGCCAACCGCTAATACAGTGCCCGGCAAGGCATAGCCTAGGGTACTAATTTTTACTGACCAGTTGGCCAAGTAACTGTTCTGAGTGCGTGCAGCGAAAGCTAACAGTAATGCAAATGCGGTGATGATCGTCATTGCTAATAGTGACAAACTGAATGAGCCCAGCATATAGCGCCAAAATTGATCCGTTATTTCTAAACTCAAATGTGGAATAGCCCACAGCAGTAATTGACCAATCGGCAGCACGAAACCTATGAAAAAAATAACGCCACAAAAAGCACAGGCAAAATAGGCATATAACGATGGTAATAGAATCCGTGATCTTGCTTGCACGGTATTGCGCGAATTAGTAAAGCGCTGCTTATGACGACTCTGCCTTTCTAACAAGCTAACTACAACGACAAACAGCAATAATAACGAGGCTATTTGTAAAGCAGATTGAAATGAAAATAAACTGAACCAAGATTTATAAATAGCGGTGGTCAAAGTATCGTAATTAAACACCGATACTGTGCCAAAGTCCGCCAGCGTTTCCATCATTACCAATAAACTGCCACCGACAATCCAAGGTCTAGCCTGTGGTAAACTCACTCGCCAAAAGCTTTGAAGAGTTGATAATCCCAAAGACTGCCCTACTTCTAAACTCTGCTTACCCTGGGTTTGAAATGCATTTTTCACTAACAGATAAGTATAGGGATATAAGGTGAGGCTCAACGCTAACACTACGCCGCCAAAAGAATAGATGTCGGGTAACAACAGCGAAAGGCTAAATGACTCACGCAAATACGTCTGAAATGAACCGGTGTACTCTAACGCTCCCACCAGCGCAAAAGCCATCACATAGCCGGGAATGGCCATCGGTAAAATTAATGCCCACGAAAAAAAAGCACGGCCGGGGAAATCACAAACAGTCGTTAGCCAGGCGCTTATCACCGCAATAACCACTGTTGCAAGAGCAACGCACAACACCAGTGCAAGGGTATTAAGTACGGCATTGGGAATCACGAATTCAAATAAATGGCTTAAGACGGACAGATCAATATCTAACCATGCAGTGAGAACACCGACCAAGGCCAGCATTGTTGGCAAAGACATAAGGACAAGCAATAACTGCCAAATACTGAATCGTTTAAAATAAGCCATAATGCACTTTAGCAGATCTTGGCAGGAAAGACTTGTGCCTTTTCAGCCACTATTTCAGCAACTATTCCGCCACTATTGATAGCCTACACGATCCATTAACTTAACCGCCGCTGGTTGCAATTGGTAGGCCTTGCTCAGCGCCAATGGGCTTTGCTTAAATTCACCCCAGGCACTCACCTGAGGATCAATAGCGCCACTACTAATGACGGGGTACTCTTTATTTAACCCAGCAAACAAAGCTTGCGCCTGCTCTGATACCAACCACTCGAGTAAGCGACGTGCTTGATCAGAATTACTGCTGTGCTTTAAAATACCCGCGCCAGACACATTAACATGAACGCCAGAATTTTTGGCGACCGACTGATTGGGCCAGAATAAAGCTAAGGGTAAGTCAGGATTTTTAGCCTCTAATCGGCCGAAGTAATAAGTATTCACAATACCCACATCGCACTGGCCAGCTTCAATCGCCTGCATCACTTTGGTGTCGTTGGAAGTGGGATCAATCGCTAAATTAGCTATCCATGCCGCCACGGTTTGCTCTGTCTTAACTTCACCTTGCTCGGCGATCAGCATCGCGACTAATGATTGGTTATAGACTTTCTTTGACGTCCGTAAACAGAGTCGCCCTTGCCACTGTGACTCCCCTAAGGCTTGATAAGTGGATAGATCATCTGGCTTAACACGCTCAGTGCTATAAACCAGTGTTCTCGCTCGAAGAGATAAGCCCGTCCATAAATCTTGCTGGTCGCGCAAATGCGGCGCAACCGTGTCATTAATTACGTCGGAATTGATTGTTTGAAAGATACCCTCAGCAGCAGCATAGCCTAAATTACCTGCATCGACGGTAATTAATAGGTCGGCAGGGGTATTTTTCCCCTCTGTCTTAATTCGCTCAATTAGTACGCCAGCTTTATCCGTCGTATATTCCACGGCAATACCGGTCTGCTCAGTAAACTGTTGAAAAACCGGCTGAATAAGATGCTCTTTTCGCGAGGAATACACCACAATAGGGTCTGCGGACATTGCATGAGCAGTCTGCTCGGCACCTTTTTCGGCGCTGCAAGCGACGAGCATTGCCAGCATTAAGGCGACGAGTAAATATTCGCAGCAAAGGTTTAATCGATCAGTACTCATAATCTCTCTCTAAAAATTTCTGCCCTTTACAATGGCAAGGTAAAATAAAGACGGGCAATGATTGGAGCATTTTTATCACTGAAATGCAATCCATTCTCATTTAAATAAAACTGAATTAAGATTAATCAGCAAGCAATATCACTTTAAGGGAGGCTTGCATTAGAATATGACCTAACTGATTATTACTTTTTTAGAGTTGATTCTTACCATGACTTATCAAGCGATATTTTTTGATTTTGGTGGTGTTTTTACCGCTTCTCCGTTTCATGCTATTACTGATTTTGCCATTCAACAAGGCAGTGATGCCAATCTGTTTGCCGAGACACTGCTCGGCCAGTATGGAGTTGATGGCGATCATCCTTGGCACCGCATGGAAAGGGGAGAAATTACCCTCGAGCAAGCGCGCCAATTGATTATCGAACTAGGCGCCACTAAAGGTTTTAAGGCTGATATCTATGAAGTATTCGCTTCAATGGGCAGCAAAGGCGGCGTTAGAGAAAAACTCGCCGACTATGCTTTAACCCTTCGCCCCGCAGGATTCACCACCGTCTGCGTAACCAATAATGTCAAAGAATTTGGCGAAGGATGGCGCAATCTCATTCCTACGAGCGAAATTTTCGACCATATTGTCGACTCTTGCGAAGAGGGTGTGCGTAAACCAGACCCCAAAATTTATCAAATAGCGCTAGAACGCGCCAATGTTCGGCCAAATGAAGTGTTATTCTTAGATGATTTTGAAGGCAATTTAATTGCTGCCGAAGCCTTAGGAATCGATGGCTTGCTGGTAACCGAAGACGAAGAAAAAACCATTGCCGACTTGCGTAAGGCACTTGCTGGCTAATACAGTTCGGGGCTGAAGCGTTGTTTATGATTCAATGTCTGCGTTATGATGAGTCTATACCGCTCTTAAGAACATGCCCTAGGAAAAATACCGTGTGAAAGATCTGCCTGGCACTTCATTTAATTTAGAACCAGCAGCGCATATTCGTAATATCTGCATCCTGCGCTTATTGGTTGCAGCCCTAACCTTTTCTGCGGTTATATGGGCCATTGTTGTCAATGCACCCTTTGAATCCACTACTAATATTCTCATTATTTTGTTCATACAACTGGTGGTCAGCGCTGTCTCGCTGGTGTTAAATGCCAAAGGAATACTCATTTCTGAACAACAGGTCTTCCTTCAGCTGCTATTGGATGTCTTTTTTATCTCGTTATATGTTTATAGTACGGGCGGCGCGACCAATCCTTTCGTTACTTATCTTTTAGTCCCAATCAGTATTGCATCAGCAACGCTTACTCAGCGTTACTCGCTGGCGATCACTAGTATAACCATTCTTTCGTACACACTTTTACTGTTCTTTTATCAACCTTTTGCTTTTTACGAACAGCAGCAGCCAACATCCATCAGCTCGTCTTCTCAAGCGCCCATTGGCGAACATGGTCATCATGGCGCGATGCCAAGCCATAATCTCAGCAATGAGCCAAACATAAATTCTGCCTTAGACCCTCACTATGTAGGTATGTGGATTAACTTTTTAATTAGCGCCTTATTAATTACCTGGTTTATTATTCACATGGCAAAAGCGATTCGTCGTCAAGAGCAAGCCATCAATCAACAGCATGAGCAACAAATTTACGATGAGCAAATCTTGTCAGTAGCCACCATTGCTGCGGGCACCGCACATGAACTCGGTACGCCCATTAACAGTTTGGCGCTATTAATCGATGAATTCACTAATTCCGGCAAACCATTCAATACGCAACAGCTTGACGATCTTCACTTAATGCAGGCACAAATTGAGCAGTGCAGAAAAAGCTTAAGGAAACTAGTTGGTACGGCACAGCAAACACAAGCTGGCCAGAGTGAAGTTATTTCATGCATGCAATTAATTAATGACTGCTTAAATGAATGGCAACCCCTACGGCCAGAAGTTAATATTGAAAAGCTCTACCTCAAACAAGTCACTCAAGTGAACGTTTTTTGTGACCATTCCATTGCTCAGGCCATTATTAACTTGCTTAACAATGGCGCTAACATTAGCCCAAATTACGTCAGTATCGACATTCAATATACGGCTGATATCGTCAAATTCATCATTAGCGATCAAGGCAAAGGCTTACCAGCAAGTATTCTTGAGCAGTATGGTCACCAACCTATCAACAACGGCCAACAAAAGAACAGCTTGGGCTTGGGATTATTTGTTTCTCATGCCAGTATACGCCGTCATCACGGCCGCTTACTTTTACGTAATCGGCATGACAGTCAGCAAATAAAAATTGGCGCTGAGGCCATTATTGAATTACCACGAGCCAATGAAAATAGCGGTGAACATGTCTAATACCTTTCTTATTGTCGATGACGATACGGTTTTTACCAGAATTTTAGCCCGCGCATTAAAACGCCACGGCATTCAAAGCTTAATTGCACATAATCAAGCCGATGCACTCACGCAATACAGCCGAGCATTGGCTAAGCCGAACCATGCGATCATTGATTTAAATATGGGGGAAGATTCTGGGCTAGATTTAATTCCTAAGTTATTAAGCTACGGCCCTCAATTAAAAATTA
>PBSZ01000069.1 GCA_002726445.1 Cellvibrionales bacterium
CAATAGGTATAAATCTGTCGACCGACGCGATTAATGAATCTGCGCTTAATGACGCCACACCATAGGCCTCCGTTCTTATATTAAATGCCTTTTTTACATGCTGCATCAATAGATCAAAGTCACCATCGCCTGAAAGCAGTATGACTTTATCAACCGTGGGTGCGATACGCATCACGTCGATGGTAATACCCACGTCCCAGTCGCCTTTAGCGCTACCATCACTTCGTTGAATGAACGGTTTTAGCTGCACATCAAAGCCTATTTTTCGTAAGGTGTCTTGGAACTGAATTTGCTTTGCATCACCACGGTCTATGGCATATGCTTTGGCGCAGTTGATATGACCTTGAGCTTCAAGATGCCGCCAAAATTTTCGGTAGTCAAAGCTTTTTTTGAAAGCCTGCTTGGTTGTGTAATAAATATTTTGTACATCAACAAAAACAGCAATATTCATTGGCTTATCATTCCTGTTATTGTCTCGTGGGCAAATCAAAAACAACCTTCACAGCACCTTGAGAGCGATCACCGGCGGCATTAAAGGCTTCATTGCAAGCTTCTAGTGGAAAACGGTGCGTGATCATATGGTCAGCGATGCTGGCGTCATTTGCGAGTATCGCGGCGGCTTCGGCAAAGTCACGATTAGTGCTGCCACATTGGTAGGTTGCTGCGCCAATAATGGTTAATTCTTTGGCGCTAAATTGCAGATCTAAGTTGGCGCCATCCCAAAAACTACCGAGCATCAAAATTCTTCCCATCGGGCGCAGTCTTTGGACAGCTTGCTGAACGCTATCTGAATTGCCCACAGCGTCGATTACGAGGCTATAGCCGTCAGTGATACCAGCAGAAGATTGAAACTGTGCAGCGATAATTTTTTGATGTTCATAGCGTGCGACTAAGTCACAGGATAAGCCGCGTGCCTGTAGGGCAACAATGGCCATTAACCCGATAGCCCCTGCGCCAATCACCAGTATTTTGTCTTTGCTGCTAATGTTAGCTCTATTTAAGCCATGCAGAGCGACGGCTAATGGTTCGATTAATGAGGCATTCTCTATCGCCAAGCCAGTGGGGATAGGAACCAAGATATTAGGCGGCACAATAATACTTTCTGCCATGCCGCCATCAAGGCCCACACCTAGAAGCTGAGCTTGTTCATTGCAGTGGTTATGGTTACCATCATCACAGAAATCGCAGGCCCCACAGGCAACAATAGGCTCGATGGCAACAGCGGTACCGTCCTCGGTAACGCCGGCAAATTCATGGCCTAGAATACGATTTTCTGCCCAGCCATTGCTCATTAAGTGCAGGTCAGAACTGCAAATGGAGGCGACACGAATAGTGACCTTAACGCCGTCGCCCTGGGGTTCGGGTAGATTGACTAAATGAGGCGATTTATTGCTGATTTGTATAGCTTTCATGCTTTCTCTTGTCATCGCTGTGTCTGATTTCGCGTATAATAATTCCGTTCACAAGAAAAAGGTAACATTCTTCAGGGAACAATGCGTTTTTGCCATTGTAGATCATTTTGCGTGAGATAAAATGACCGTTTGCCCAGCAAGACGAAGAAGTGTTTTATCTTGCCTCTGAATTGTCTGTTTAGAGAACAATACTATGACTGATTTTAAGAAATGGGAATGTGTGATTTGTGGCTTTATCTATGATGAGGCTGAAGGTTGGCCCGAGGATGGTATTGCCCCGGGTACGAAGTGGGACGACGTCCCAGAGGATTGGGAATGCCCCGAGTGTGGCATCAGTAAATTTGATTTTGAAATGCTGGAAATTGATTAACCGCAACCATTAATCGACGAGTTGTGAATCGACTCACAAGTAACCCTTTTTAAACCTTGCATTGAGACGACTATGCCGACTGTTTTGATTACTGGCGCTAACCGAGGTATTGGTCTGGCATTGGCTCGTCATTATTCGCAATACAATTACAATGTGATTGGAGTTTGTCGTCAAACTAATGAGGCGCTAGACGCCTGTTGTTCTGATGTGATTAGCGACATCGATATTCAATCTGATGAAGCGGTCAAGTGCTTAACTGACGTGCTTGCAGATCATCCAATTGATTTGCTGATCAGTAATGCAGGTATCCTTGAGGACGAGCAGTTGAATGCACTCGATATCGCCAGTATTGAACGACAGTTTCAAGTAAATGCGTTAGGGCCATTACGGCTTGTATCGACGTTACAAGCTAATTTATCAGCCGGTAGCAAAATTGCCTTGATCACTAGTCGCATGGGCTCTATTGGAGATAATACCTCGGGTGGTCGCTATGGCTACCGAATGTCGAAAGCGGCACTGAATGCCGCCGGCAAGTCGATGGCGCATGATTTAAAAGCCAGTGGGGTGGCCGTGGCCATTCTTCATCCGGGCTTGGTGTCTACTGCGATGATTAACTTTAATGGGCAGATCAGCCCTGAGCATGCGGCGGCGCAATTAGCTGCGCGGATCGAAGCGCTTAACTTAAGTAATACCGGGACATTTTGGCATGCGAACGGTGAGGCGTTGCCATGGTAGCGTAAAGTTGCCAAATAAAAACCGCTTTTTTTTTATTTGGCAACTTGAGATTTATATTTCTGGTAAGCCAAGTGCTCGCTTTGAGATAACATTTAATTGAACTTCTGAACTGCCACCCGCAATAGTTAAGGCTTTATTACTCATCCATTCATGTGTTTTTGTTTGTTCGTCTTCACTGAAGTTATCAGTATCCCAGCCAGCTCCCGCCATACCGAGTATGTCAGTGATTAAGGTATCTTTGTTGGTTTTTTCTTCGGTGCCAATGTATTTAAATATAGTGGCAACACGCATATCAAAATCACCGGCCATACCTTCCTCAAAAGCCCGTCTTTGGGTTAGCTTAATGGCTTCGTCACGAATCATATGCTGAGCTAAGCGATCTCTTATTAAGCCATCTTGTAAACGACCATTTTCATCGGTGCTGAGATAATTTTTGGCATAGTCATCAACGCTAAACTTGGGTTTTGGCATATTCTTTTCAATGTCAGCCATCATAGTTCGTTCATGCACCAGTAGTGCCTTAGCAACACTCCAGCCTTTGCCTACATCACCGACCACTTGATCTTTAGGTACTTCAACATTATCAAGAAAGGTATCACAGAAATGTGATTCACCTGTGATTAAGGGCACCGGTCTGACAGTAATTCCCGGTGTTTCCATATCAAAAAGTAAGAAGGTGATGCCTTCTTGTTTTCGACCTTCATCATTCGTTCTGACAAGACAAAATATCCAGTCGGCCTTGTCGCCATCGCTGGTCCAAGATTTTTGACCGTTTAATAAGTAATGGTCACCTTTATCTTCAGCCTTGCAGCGCAGGCTCGCTAGGTCAGAACCTGAACCTGGCTCACTGTAACCTTGGCACCAACGAATTTCTCCTCGAGCGATTTTAGGCAAGTGCTCAAGTTTTTGTTGTTCTGTTCCATACTCCAGCAAAGCGGGTCCTAACATCCAAAGACCATGGCCGATCAAGGGCTTTCTGCAACCGAGACGATCCATTTCTTTATTGAGTATCTTGGCTTCATCACTGCTTAAACCTGCTCCGCCATATTCCTTAGCCCATTGCGGTGCAGTCCAACCCTTGTCCACCATTAAGTCAAACCACAATTTAGCATCATCGCTAGGGAAGGTGAATTTTTTACCGCCAAATACACCTTCTGAACGGGTTTGAGTTTTTCGCATACTAGCTGGGCAATTGGCTTCAAGCCATTCAGTTGTTTCTCGTTTGAATTGCGTTAAATCAGTCATAACATTATCTCGATAATAGGATTCAGCTAATTACAGCGCTAAAATTGATTCAGTTTGGCAAAGCGGTTTTTATGAAAGCCTGAATCGCCTAGGCTTTGCATACTTACGCGACAGCGTTTCAGATAAAAGCCAATATCCATTTCGTCGGTTAAGCCGATGCCGCCATGCATTTGAACCGCTTCGTCGGTTATTAGCCGATAGCAGTCATTTGCCAGCGTCTTGGCGCTACTGGCTACAAGGGCTAAATCTTGATTCTCATCAATGGCAGAGAGTGCGTGAATCACAGCTGATTTAGCGATTTCTAACTCGGCAAACATGTATGCCGCACGATGCTGCAGTGCTTGGAATGCGCCAATTTTTCGGCCAAACTGTTCTCGGTCTTTTAAGTATTCAACAGTTTTATCGAGCATAGCTTGTGCACCACCTAGCATTTCAGCGGCTAAGCATATTCTGCCATGGTCAAGCGTTTTATCGAGTAATGTTTGGCTGTTATCTAACTCGCCAATAACATTGCCGGCTGAAACGATTACATTCGTGAAGTCGATATGAGCATAGTTTCGACTATCAATCATGTTGACTCTATTAATTTTGATGCCGGCAGTCGATGGGTCAATGAGTGCTAAAGTAATGCCGTCTTTTTTATCAGATGGCTCTGCTGTGCGTAAGCTAACAATGAGTAAGTCTGCATTAGCTCCCTCAGCAACAAATTGCTTGCTACCATTGATCATGAGTTGCTCGCCATCAACATTGGCTTGGCATTGAATGCCGCGACTTTGGTGATGATTAGATTCTTCATGAGCAAGTGCTAAAGTTAACTCCCCAGCCGCTATTTTTGGTAGTAATGTTTGCTGTTGAGCTTCATTGCCGCCATGGATAATGGCAGCGGCACCCAAAGCAACAGTATTAAAGAAGGGTGAATTGGCTAATGTTTTTCCGGCCTCTTGTAAAATCGCACCTGCGCCAATGAAGCCGAATCCAAGACCGCCAAACTGTTCAGGTATGGCAACTGCGGGCCAGCCCATCTCGATCATTTTATGCCATAGTTCATCGCTGTAACCTTGCTCATTTCCATCATCCCTGAGTTGTCGCATAAGATTGACAGGCGCGTCGTTTTGCAAAAAATCGCGGGCGGTATCGCGCAACATGCGCTGTTCTTCGTTGAGTGCCAGTGGCATAGGGGAAAACTCCGATTATAGGCCGGTTAAACATTTTATCGATGTAGATGCTAAGCGAGTGAGAATTTAGGGCAATGGCATAAGGAGCCAGTAGGTCAGTGCAGATTATAAGTTTGATCGCATCGACTATTAAACGGCGAAATTGCGTTGAAAAGGGCCATTAACGTATCAATTAAGCGACAAAATCTTAGCAATTATCAACCGCGCTGCTTGGTTTTTCATTGAGATAGCGAACAAATTTATTTTCTTCATCAACTAAAATAGTGGTTGGCTCAAATGCTTTTTCAGCAAGTGTAAATGCCATAATAATGACTTCGTCACCGGGGTGGATTAAGTGTGCGGCAGCGCCATTCATTTCAATCGCGCCACTGTTGACTTCGCCTTCAATGATATACGTCTCTAACCGTGAGCCCGAAGTATTATTGACGACGAGTACGCGCTCGTTTTTTTCCATGCCAGTTAATTCAAGTAAGGCTTTATCAATAGTTATACTGCCCACGTAGTGCAGGTCTGAACGGGTAACCGTAGCATTGTGTATTTTTGCTGAAAGATAATTTTTTAAACGCATATTGAGCTAACCCTGTACTACAAAAAAAGAAGATTCTATGACGCTAGTTGTGACTATGCAATGCCTCATTGAGCTCAATTGCTGATCGATTTGACTTGCATTCAACGGTTCCATTGGTTGAATTACGTCTAAACAGTAGTCCAGCTTGGCCATTAAGCTCTCGGGCTTTTATCAGCTTGACTGTATCGTTGTTCTCATCGAGCAAGGTGACTTTGGTGCCCGCTGTTAGATAAAGGCCAGCTTCGACCGTGCAATTATCACCAAGTGCGATACCAATGCCAGCGTTAGCGCCAATTAAGCACTGTTTGCCAACAGAGATAACAACATTGCCACCCCCAGAAAGGGTGCCCATTGTTGAGCAGCCGCCGCCTAAGTCTGAGCCCTCGCCAACAAATACGCCGGCAGAAACTCTGCCCTCTATCATGCTAGTCCCTGCAGTGCCGGCATTAAAATTAATAAAACCTTCATGCATAATCGTGGTTCCTTCGCCCACATAAGCGCCTAGACGCACTCTTGCTGTATGGGCAATTCTAACCCCCGACGGAACCACGTAGTCAGTCATCACTGGAAATTTATCGATGCATTTAACGTTGAGCCAGCGGCCCTCCCGTCGGGCCTCTAGTTGCTTTTCTGCCAGCTCATTTAAGTCAATGGGGCCATCACTGGTCCATGCTATATTGGGTAGGGAGGCGAATATACCGTCTAAATTAATTTCATGAGGCTTGACCAAGCGATGTGAAAGTAGGTGTAGCTTAAGATATGCCTCTGGGACGCTGGTAGGTTTTTCGTCTGTGGCTAATAATGTTAAGACGGCATCTCGCTTGCTGCTGACTAATTTTGCTGTGATATTGGCAAGTTCAAGCTGTTGGTGTGTCACCAAGGCATCGGCTAATTGGTTAAGGTCGGTTTCATTAAGAGGAATGACTTCATTGCCGCCGTTCCATTCGATGCCGGCAATAGACACCGCGGTAATTAATTGGGCTGAGGTATCGGCATCAATATTAGCCAGTGGCTGCGGGTAGTAAACCTCTAACCATTGATCATCATTGTTTTTGCTTCCAATTCCTAAACTAAAGCTAAAAAGTTTGGTCATTTTTGTTTCCTAGTGAAAGAGCAGTGATTGATGGTTCGATAGGCTTTATTTGCAGTGAGCGAGATAATCTTGCTCACGGAAGCCAACGGTAATTTCATTGTTTTCATTGACTAACACCGGTCTTTTTATCAATGTTGGGTGTGCAATGAATAAATCGATAATATCTTGGTTTGAAGCTCCAGCGTCGACTATTGACTGAATCGATCCATCAAGTTGCTTCCAAGTCGTGCTGCGTTTATTCAATAATAGGGTATGCGGCACTGATTTTAGCCAGTTAGCAACCAATATCTTGGTAATGCCGTCGACTCTAAAATCGTGAAATTGGTATTCCACTTGATGCTCTTCTAAAAGCTTTCGTGCTTTTTTCACGCTGTCGCAGTTTTTAATACCGTAAATTGTCTTCAAAAGTGAGCCTTATTTGTAGCTGTTATGTATGGGTGACAGGGCCTGAGCTTCCGTGTATTGTTTTATGCCAATGATTAAATTTTATCAGTAACTGTCGTCGTTATGACAGTAGAAAATCACCTAATAAGCTAAATAAGAGAAAAATGGCAGATAAAAATCCTATTGAGTTGCTTATTGAAACGACGGTTGATGGTCAAAGCCCAGTGCAGTTGTTGGCTAAGCACTGTGACTTGTCTCTGGCTGAGATAAAAGCGACTATGTCAAAGGGCGCGGTTTGGGTCAAACGGCGTGATAGTCGGGTTTCTGCCGCGAGCAATCACCATCGTGCGGTCCGTTTGCGCCGAGCAGGCAGTTCGCTCAATTGCGGTGATATCTTGTTAATGAATTACAACCCAGAAGTGCTTGCGCTTGAATCTTTAACGCCCTCATTGATTGAAGATTGTGGCCATTTTAGCGTTTGGAATAAGCCCGCCGGCATGCTCTGCCAAGGGAGTCGATGGTCAGACCATACGACCTTGTACCGTTGGGTCGAAATCCATCTTTCACCTCAAAGGCCAAGTTTTTTGATTCATCGCTTGGATCGAATGACTTCCGGTTTAACCGTACTTGCACACAATAAAAAAGTTGCCGCGCATTTGGCCGCGCAATTTGAAAGTAGGCAGACTCGTAAACATTATAGGGTCGTTGTTGAGGGACATTGCCAATTGCCATTACCTTATACAATAGACGCGCCGCTTGATGGTAAGCCCAGCGTAACAACTATTCAGTCTGTGCTCAGTAGCTCTGAAGAGAATATAGACCTTAATGAACCGTCATCCAATCGCTGGCCTAATGAGGCTATCTTGAAGCAGTGCTCCTGTCCCTATACGGTGTTGGAGCTTGCAATAGAAACCGGTCGTAAACATCAAATTCGCCGTCATCTTTCCGCTTTAGGTTTTCCGGTTGTAGGTGATCGCCTTTATGGTCATGCCTCTTCAAAGATGAGTGCAGCTCTTGATTTACAATTGCATGCCCATCAGTTAAGTTTTTTAGACCCTGATACAGATGCTCGGCGTGATTATGGTTTATGACTTGAGCGGATAATAATGATATTTGGTAAAAAAGGGAGTACTAATGGCCAATTTTAATGCATCAACAACAACCGCAGAGGTGCTTTCGGGTATTTCCTTAACAGGCCGTACGGTGTTAATTACCGGTGCAAGTACCGGGCTAGGATTGGCATCTGCCATTGCATTAGCGAAGGCAGGTGCGAGTTTGATTTTAACAGCACGATCTGAGTCGAAATTTTTAGCGGCAAAAGAGGCTGTATTAGCCAGTAATTCGGATGCGGTTGTCGACTTTTGCGAGTTGCATCTTAACGATATTGTTAGCTGTAAGCAGGCTGCTGACGATCTTATGTGTCGTTTTAAGCATATTGACCATATTATTGCTAATGCTGGCGTCATGGCATGTGCAGAGCAGCGAACCGAGCAAAATTTTGAATGGCAGTTTGGCGTCAATCATTTGGGACATTTTGTTTTCATCAATAATATTATTGAGCTGTTAACGGCCGACGATTGCAGGGTGGCTATATTATCTTCAGGGGGTCACCGTTACGGAGATATTGATTTGGCTGATCCAAATTTTGAGTCTCAGCCCTATAATAAGTGGTTGAGTTATGGTCGAGCTAAGACGGCGAATGCGCTTTATGCATTAGAGTTAAATAAAAGAATGCCTTTTGGTCACGCTAATGCAGTGCATCCTGGCGCGATCATGACAGAGCTTTCACGGCATTTGCAGCCAGATGATTTCGCTGAGATGGGCTCGAGCATGAAAGATAGCGGCATTGTCATGAAGTCACTTGAATCAGGCGCCGCTACACAGGTATGGGCGATTACTGCGCCTGAACTTGAAGGTCGAGGAGGCTTATACCTTGAAGATTGCCAAATTGGTATTGAGTCGCCCGGACCGACAACGGGCTATGCCTCTTACCTAAAAAACCATGATAATGCCCAATCACTTTGGAATTTATCCGAGCAGCTAGTTGGCCAGAGTTTTTCTTTTTCTCGCGCTTAGGGGAGTTTATGGCTGGCAGATCGCTGGGACAATTTGATTGACTAATGGCGTTTGCCTTTGTTGTATTGTTGTATCATTGTCTTTCGCTTGGCCTCGCGGTCGTTGTTAAGCCGTTATCGACACAACACATAGGGCTAATTTATTGCATTCAAGCGGGTAGAATCAATCCCTCAGAGACTCGTCAAAACAGAATGTTTTTTGTCTGGCTGGTATCGCTAGCCGCAGATTTAACTCTGTCTTGATGAGCCCCTACACTGTAAATAAACATCAAAATGAACTAATTATGTCTTATCAAGCGATTTTGACTGGCATTTTTAGCCCAAAATAAGCTTTTAGTCGCTCTATTTGTCGGATGAGCTAGTTTATAAAGCCCTTTTCACCTATAATCCGCGGCTTCATTTTATAGGAGATACGGTATGGCTAAGGTGGAAGCTAAGGCTAAGAAGGCTAAGGCTAAGAAATCTACTGCCAAAAAGGCTGCAGTTAAGAGCACGGCCGCCAAGAAATCCGTTGTTAAGAAAGCCGCGGTAAAGAAACCGTCGGCTAAAAAACCGTCGGCTAAAAAACCGTCGGCTAAAAAACCGGCGGCTAAAAAACCGGCGG
>PBSZ01000070.1 GCA_002726445.1 Cellvibrionales bacterium
CCTTGGGTTTACCCGTTGAGCCTGAGGTGTAAAGAATAAACAATGGATCTTCACTGTCCATTGGTTCGGCGGCACATTTTGCATCGACAGATGTCGTTAGCTCATGATACCAGACATCATGCGCCTGCCAGTGAATATCAGCTGCGGTATGTTTGACGACACAAACCGTATGCACATTAGGGCAGTCGCTAACTGCTTTATCTACATTGTCTTTCAATGGTATCTTTTTTCCGCCGCGTACACCTTGGTCGGCGGTAATGACGGTTTGACAATCAGCGTCAAGAATACGGTCGCGGAGCGCATCGGGAGAAAAGCCACCAAAAACGACTGAGTGAACAGCGCCAATACGGGCACAAGCTAGCATGGCATATGCCGCTTCTGGAATCATTGGCATGTAAATACAAACTCGATCGCCTTTTTTAACTCCGCGTTTTTTTAAGCCATTAGCCAACCGACAAACGGCTTCATGAAGTTCGGCATAGCTAATTAATTTATGCTGGTCAGGCTCATCACCCTCCCAAATAATGGCGGTTTGATTGGCTTTTTCAGCGAGGTGTCGGTCGATGCAGTTGGTGGTGACATTGAGTTTTCCACCAGTGAACCAGCTTGCTTGCCCTTGTTTAAAATCATAATCACAAACACTGGCCCATTCTTTATCCCAAGTTAAATAATTTTTTGCCTGCACATTCCAAAACATTTCGGGTTGCGATATGGAGGCTTGATACATTGCTTGATACTGATCGCTGTTGAGGTGGGCTGTTGCAGCAAAGTCAGGTTTCACTGGGTAGATGTTGGGTTTGCTCATGCGCCTCTCTTAAAGTAAAAAAGTTAACAGTGTGAATGTAAGCCTATAGACTGATTCTGAGGTTGTCCAGTATACGTGTGACCCCGAGTTTAGCCGCTGCTAAGATGGCAATGTCTTTATTGTTGCTACCATCTTTCAATAATGCCAGCGTATGCTGGTCTCGAATATCAAAGTAATCAACTTCAAAGCCCTGCTGGCTGAGTTGTTCCGACGCCAGTTGGCATAATCGACAGAAGTTTCGGTCGCCATTCATAATGGCGTGACTTGCCGTTTGTAGTGCAGCATACAATTGCGGTGCCTTTTGTCTTTCATTATCACTTAGGTAATTATTTCTTGAACTAAGAGCCAAACCGTCTTCGGCTCGTTCGGTAGCAACGCTAATAATTTCTGTTGGTATACATAAGTCGGCGACCATTTTTTTAACAATCGTCAGTTGTTGAAAATCCTTTTCGCCAAAAACAGCTATGTCTGGTTTGACTAAATTAAACAACTTGCAGACTACCGTGCAGACTCCTTGAAAGTGAGTCGGTCTTGAAACTCCGCATAGCATATTCGTTAGATATTGATTGTTAATAACAGTGTGATTAGCAAGCCCATCAGGGTACATGATGTCGACGGTGGGCAAGAATAAATAGTCAACTTTTTCGGCGCTGAGTTTTTCAATATCTTGATCGAGTGTTCGTGGGTAGTTGTCAAGGTCTTCTGTGGCGCCAAATTGCATTGGGTTAACAAATATGCTGGCGATAACAATATCGGCAACTTGATGGGCGCGCGTCACTAACTGTAAATGACCGGTGTGTAGATTACCCATGGTCGGCACCAGCGCCACTTTCATAGAGTTATTATGATTCGCTTCAATGTCGGCCCATAATTCGTCGGCCTGAGAAAAAATTTCCATAGTGATATTGTATACTTATTAACTGGGTTAAAAATCGAGATAGGCTTTAATACTCATGCTCTGCGGCGGGGTAAACCTTTTGCTCTACAGATTGTTTAAAATGACGAAAAGCATCGACAATGGGCTTATCGCTGTCAGAAGCTGAAATAAAGTTTTTTACGAAACGGGCTGGATTGTCGCTCAGTCCTAGCATGTCGTAACAGACCAGTACTTGAGCATCAGTCACATTGCCTGCGCCAATGCCAACGGTTGAACAGTCGACGCTAGCAGTGATGGTTGATGCCAGCTCTTTTGGTATGCATTCAAGGACAATAAAGTCAACGCCTGCGCGGTCAAGTTGCTTTGCATCTTCAATTAACTGCTGCTGCTGCTCGGGTGATCGTCCTTGCACCTTAAAGCCGCCAAATTTATTCACCGATTGCGGCGTTAGTCCGATATGTCCGCACACAGGAATTCCACGTTCGACCAGTTGGCTAATTGTTTCAGTTAGCCAACTACCACCTTCAAGTTTAACCATGTTGGCACCAGCACGCATTAGTAATGCTGCATTGCTCAATGCTGACTCCGTCGTGGCGTAACTCATAAAGGGCAGGTCGGCAATGATGAGCGCTGGCTGTTCTGCTCGCTGGTTAGCGTTAGCGACTGCCTCGGTATGATAAACCATCTGTTCAATAGTCACGGGTAATGTGCTGGCCTGCCCTTGCACAACCATGCCCAGTGAGTCGCCAACTAAAATCGAGGCTATACCGGCCTGGTTGAGTGCCGTGGTGAATGTGGCATCGTAGGCGGCGACCATGCTAAACGGCTGTTGAATTGTTTTTTTCTGACGAAGGTTTTGAATAGTATTTTTCAAGGCTAAGCTTCCTGTCGGTAATGGTAAGCAATATTAGGCTGCTATGAAAATATTGTAGGGTTGAAATAACACCGGCCACTGCGCACATTTAAAAGGTAGTCGATCAGACTTAAATAATCGTTTTCGTTGTTAATAAAGTCAATTTCAGTGCAGTTAACAATTAACAGTGGCGCATCATCGTAATAGAGAAAAAACTCACTGTAAGCTTCATTAAGTAGTTCGAGATAATTGCGATCGATCGACTGTTCAATGTTTCTGCCGCGTTTTGAGATTCTGTCCATCAGCACATCGACAGGTGATTGAAGATAAATCACCAGATCAGGTTTTGGTGCATCAATAGTGATTTGAGAATAGACCTGCTCGTAGAGTTTGTATTCGTTATCGTCCAAATTGGCGCGGGCAAAAAGACGATCTTTTTCAATCAGAAAATCAGAGATTCGCACCGGCGAAAATAAGTCTTGCTGTCGCATCTCTTGGATTTGTTGCGCGCGTTGAAATAAAAAAAACAATTGTGTGGCTAAGGCATTTTGACGACGGTTTTTATAAAAACTTGATAGAAAGGGATTTTCTTCTGCTCGCTCTAGCATGGTTTCATAATTGAAGCTTTCAGCCAGTCGTTTAGTTAAGGTTGTTTTGCCAACGCCAATGGAGCCTTCAATGGTGATGAAGCGAGGGATCTCTCGACCCTTGATTAACTCGTCGATTGCTAAGCGTCCAGAGCCCAGCGGTTGCTTATCCAATGAGTTGTCTAAATTATTAAGATCAGGCATGGTTCAAGATAATATATCGTCGATTGTTTAAGGGTTGCTTACTATCGTTAACGCTGTTGCTTTGCTTGTTTATTTGCATTGCCTTAGCCGATTATTTTTTGCAGCTCTGCCATTGGGCACCGCTCAAGTAATTGGTTGAGATTTTCATTATCCGCTCCGGGAATGACCAAATCTGGCGCTATCTCAGCTAAAGGATAAAGGACAAAATGCCGTTTTGTCATCTCTGCATGTGGCACCGTTAATGTATCAGTGGATATTAGCTGATTCCCATACAGCAGTATATCTAAATCTAGCGGTCTTGGCTCCCAGCGCTGCTTGCGGATTCTACCATGTTGCGCCTCAATCGCCTGTAAGGCCTTTAATAAGGCGTGAGGGTTGAGCGCTGTTGCCAGTTCAACAACTGCGTTTAGGTAGTCAGGCTGTGGTTCAGAGCCTAACGCTGTGCTGCGATAAAGCGACGACTGTTGCAATAGCGTTGTATCGGCTAGCTGCGCCATTTCAGCAATGGCTTGGCTAATTTGAGTCTGGGGTTGGGCGAGATTGCTACCCACGCCAATAAATGCCGAAAAGACCTGCTTAGCATCTTTTTTGACGCTCATTTTTTAATCCTTAGTCGCGCTATCACGCGGCCCTTTAGGGCGAGGTTTTCGTGACCGTCGCCGCCTGCGTGGTCTATCACTTTCGGTGTGATCTTTGTTGATAGGATGTTGTATTTGTAGTTCGGTCCAGAACGGGCCGCGAGGTTCAGCTTGCTGACTGCTTTGCTCTCGTAATAATAAAAAATCGTAAGCGGCTCTAAAACGGGGGTGTTGTAATACTCCAATCGCGCGTTTGCCGTGAGCGGTTTCTAGGCGATGTTGTAGCGTCCAGATCTCGCGCATAGGGATGCTGAATCGTTTTGGAATAGCAATGACAGGCATCTGCTCATCAACGGCTTGATGACCGGCAAGCTGCAAAGCTCTGAACCGTGCTTCACCTTGTTGCTGATACTGCTCGCTTATGACCAATACGCGCGGCCATAATAAAGCGGCATAAAGAAATGCCGGTGTCACCGGCTTATCCTGCTTGACCCTAAGGTCGGTATTTTCTAACGCCGATAGAATCAATGAATGAAAGTGCTCTGACGCTTCGTTTTGATCGCTAAGCAGTTTGCCTGTGGCGGGGAACAGCGGCGCAAATAAGCCGTAATCGTCCATTAGTTGATAGGTTTTTTTACCTGTGCCTGACAAAAACAGTTTCAATACTTCGTCAAATAGTCGCGGGGCAGAGATTTGTTTTAAGAGCGGTGCAAGTTGGGCAATGGGTTTTGCGGTGGCCGTTTCAAGCGAAAAATCAAATTTCGCTTGAAAGCGAATCGCCCGAAGCATTCTGACCGGATCTTCGGCATAACGTTGACCAGCATCGCCAATAATACGAATTTTTTTATCGGCTAAATCTTGCATTCCATTGGTATGATCGAGCACAGTGAAGCCATTGATACTGTAATACAGCGCATTAATTGTAAAATCTCTGCGCATCGCATCATCGTGCAAGGAGCCGTAGACATTATCGCGCAGAAGCATACCCTGATCATTCACTTGGGTCTTATCATTGCGGTTGATTTTGCTGTCGTCGGTTTGGTCGTGACTGCCGCGAAACGTGGTGACCTCAATAATTTCTCGACCAAAGCGAACATGAACGATGCGAAAACGACGACCTACAATGCGGGCTCGCCTGAAATGTTGTTTGACTTGCTCTGGTGTTGCATCCGTTGCTACATCAAAGTCCTTAGGCGATAAGCCCAATAGCAAGTCTCTGACGCCACCACCCACGAGATAGGCTTGATAGCCTGCACGCGTGAGCTCGTACATCACATTAAGGGCGTTTTTACTGATTTGTTTGCGCGAAATCGTGTGTTCGTCTCGACTAATGGTTACCGCCGATGCAGTAACAGGCACTTGCGTAGCAATAGGATTTATCTCTCCTCGTTTTAACGACTTCAATAACCGCTTGAGCATGTAAATCCTAATTGTTTAACAAAGTCGTCTTTAGTCGATAGCGTTTAGCATCGATAGCGCATCGCTAGAGATAATGGCTTAACGTTAGAGCGTTTAGAATAAATTTTACGATATAGCTTAACATAGACTGAGGCAGTAAGAGGAAATATGGAGAGTTTAGGCGGCAATAAAAGTGGAATTATGATGGGGAGTAAACTCCCCATCCAGGTCTTGTTCTCATTGTAGTTGTTTTATTATTTTTATCGCTAGCGTCTAATTATTATTATTTTTTTTTGCTATTTATTATTATTGTTATTGATAATAAAGTTGCACGCCATATGCCAACTTTAAATTATTCTTTAAATACAGTCACTTAAATATTTTTAGGTCGTAAAAAGCGTGTTGTTTGCGGGGTGGTGTTACGCATTGACTCCCAAGAGTGTTACTTTTCCACAAAACGAGGGATTTTTAGTCATTGAAGGTAACAATTTTACGCTTAATCAGAGAAGGATAATTTGGGTGCTATCCCATTTTTGGCGCTGTAAGCCGCTAAAACCAAGGCCTGTTCTGTGAGCTGATTGATTATTTGCCGTTAGTCTTGTTTCTCGGGATGGCAAAGCGTTGCCGACGTTCCCAAAGGCATTTTCGGCTAATGCCCAGCTTTTTGGCCAATTCGGTTTCGTTCATCGATTCTTGGTTTTCCATCACAAAGCGTTGAAAATAGTCTTCTAGGGATAAGTCCTCATTGGGGTCAGGCATGGAGTCTCGGTTGGTGCTGTGAGGCTGTTGAGTCGGCTGATAAAGATCGGCATAGCTACCCATTAAAGGGCGCTGTCCGGTGTTATTAATGGCATCATTGAGGTGAGATGACTCTAAGTCGATCTCGAGTGCCGCTGGGTCGATCGCAGCGTGATCAGACATAATAGCGGCGCGTTCAATAATATTCTCAAGCTCGCGTACATTACCCGGCCATGAGTAGCTATTAATCGCTTGCAACGCTTCTGGGAGTAAATGTAAGCCTGGTTTGCCATGCCGAATAGCGGCTTTTTCTAATAAATATTCGGCGATTTCCAGTAAGTCATTGCCTCGCTCACGCAGGCTAGGCAATTCAATTTTCACCACATTGATTCGGTAGTATAGGTCGGCTCGAAAATCGCCTTTTTTCACCAATTGTTTAAGGTTTCGGTGTGTTGCGGCGACTAGCCTGACATTCACGCGCTGGGATTCGTTGGAGCCGATACGACGAATTTCACTTTCCTGAATAAAGCGCAGTAAACGCGCTTGTGCTTCGCAGGGGAGTTCACCAATTTCATCTAAGAATAAGGTGCCGCCTTCAGCTGCCTCGATCAGACCAGAGCGTTTGGTGGCAGCGCCGGTAAACGCGCCTTTTTCGTGGCCAAACAATTCCGCTTCAATTAATGTTTCGGGAATGGCGGCACAGTTGACAGCAATAAACGGTTGGCTGTGTCGGTCGCTAGCTTGATGGATGCCGCGGGCGACTAACTCTTTGCCTGAGCCCGTTTCACCGTGGATTAAAATGGTTGAGCGAGTGGGGGCTGCCTTCCTAACTCGAGAATAGACGGTTTTCATCGCCGGACTAGAGCCAATCATGCCCGATAGCGGCGGGTAATCGTTAGCCTTGCTGGCAAGTTCAGCGGTATTGATATTGGCGGTGATATTACTTGGCATAAACTAAGGCATCCGGTTTTATTTCTGGCCGTGCAGTTTGGCAAAATGGCTTGCTATGGGCACGGATTGAGCAAAAAAATTAGGTATTAAATGTAACCCTTTGTAACAGAAAATGCGACTATTTTTCACTTTTTGTGGGTATATTTAACTCATGACGGTTGCTTAGAGGCACTCTATATGTTTTTAAGCTATTAATTTATAACGATTTTAAGCTATTTTTTGGATATCCCAGTGCTCGACAGCCCAAGTGATGATTGCCTCGGTTGCTAATTGCTCAGGACTCAGCGGTAGCGGCTGATTTAATTGCTGCAGTGCCCGCAGTAAATTTTTATTAGCGTATTGGTCATTTAAGGCGGCGGCGCCGGTTTGTTTACTCAGCTTTTGCGCGCTGTTCGCTAAGGTAATGACGGGTAAGTGAGCATAGTCAACCGGCGGTAAATGAAGCGATTGTTGCAAGGCGATTTGCCACGCGGTTGATTCTAATAGATCGGCGCCGCGCACCACATGCGTAATTCCTTGCGCTGCATCGTCCATGACGACGGCCAGTTGATAGGCAAATAAGGAATCGCGGCGTTTTAAGATGCAGTCGCCAAGCGTCTGCATATCGAAGGATTGTGGGCCTAGTACCCGATCATTAAAGCTATATTGCTGTTCACCACAGTCGAGGCGAATGGCGTGACTGGCAGGAGCATGGGCGCTGGCATGGCTATAAGTCACCTGTTTTTTCTGGCGACAAAAGCCGGGATAGGGGCCTGGAGATTCACGCAATTGAGCCCGCGTGCAGTCACAGTAAAACAGCTGGCCTTGGCTGGCCAATTGATCCAGCCCCGTTTGATAATAGCTGTTCTTATCGGCTTGGTAGTGAATATCGCCATCCCAATTCAGCCCGTGGTTGCGCAGGCTTTGAATAATCGTTTCACAGGCACCTTCGACATTGCGCAAGGTGTCGACATCTTCAATTCGCAGCAGCCATTGGCCGTTATTCGCTTTAGCGTCAAGATAACTGGCGAGCGCTGCAAACAGTGAGCCGGCGTGCAGAGGTCCGGTAGGCGAGGGAGCAAAGCGACCAGTATAGGGTCGAGAAGTTAAGGATTGCATAGACGATAATTATTCCGAATGGCGAGCGGGATTACAAGCGTCTGAAATAGCTGAGTACTTTTTAGTTAACGATATGCTTAAACAGGGAGAGAGTGCAATTAGCCCAGTTGCTGCTTTTCTTTGATTTCGTCGAGTGTTTTGCAGTCGATACAAAGCGTTGCCGTGGGGCGAGCTTCTAAACGTTTAATCCCGATGTCAATGCCGCAGATATCGCAGAAGCCGTAATCGTCGCCATCTATTAATTCAACGGTGGCGTCAATCTTTCGGATCAGTTTTCGCTCTCGATCACGGGCACGGAGTTCAAGGCTGAATTCTTCTTCTTGCGTGGCACGATCAGCGGGATCAGGGAAATTGGCGGCTTCGTCTTTCATGTGGCTGACGGTGCGATCAACCTCTTCCATTAATTGTGACTTCCAGTCAATTAGAATCGACTTGAAGTGATCTCGTTGGGGTTCACCCATGTATTCTTCACCTTTTTTAGGTTTATAAGGGGTGAAGTTTTGAAAAGTCTCTGAGCCGGTTTTCTTCTTACGCGCCATTTTGAAAATCTCTCGTTCAATCGATGATGCAAGGTGATTTTGAACAAAAAAGAACCATCTTAAGCTTTAAGAATCGTTTTTGTTTGGTACAAAACTACCTTCTTTAAAAGCGGGGGGAATTTAGCAGAAAAGTTGCCAGCAAGCTACCGATTTTTAGTGTGTTGACGTTAATTTTGCAGTCGATGGCGCTAAGACAGTTGATTTTTTAGTGGGCGAAGCGGCTGTTCACGCCCTTGTGTTGAATGGGGTAGAATAAAGATCACCATTATCCTATCTCTGAGTAACTGATTTATGGACGTTTTTTTTGATTTTTGGATTTTTAGCTACGATTTGTGTCTGCGATGAGTTCGCCGATTAGTCAGCGTGTCAGTGATATTCAGCCTTTTCGAGTGGTTGAAATGTTAGCCCGTGCAAAAGCGCTAGAGGCGCAGGGACGCGATATTGTTCACATGCAAGCGGGCGAGCCAGACTTCACCACGGCTCCTGCCATTATTGAGGCCGGCATGGCGGCCTTGGCGCGCGGTGAGACCCAGTACAGCGACGCCAATGGCCTGTGGTCTTTGCGCCAGGCCATCGCTGATTACTACCGCAGTGACTACGGCGTCGACATTGATCCCAAGCGGGTCATGATTACGCCCGGCGCCTCGGGCGCTTTATTATTGATTACAGCCTTATTGGTCGATCAAGGACAGAGCGTATTAATGACGGACCCTGGTTATCCCTGTAACCCCAATTTTATTCGCTTAATGGAAGGTGAGTCACAGTTAGTGCCGGTCGGTCCTGAGCATGACTTTCAACTCACCGCTGATTTGGTTAGGCAGTATTGGCGTCGAACGGAAGACGGTCAACCGTTGACGGTTGCCGCTTTAGTGGCAAGCCCAGCGAATCCTACCGGTGCGGCGCTGTCTCAGGAGGCGTTAGCCTCATTATTAGCTGCGGTTGATCAACAAGGCGGGCAGTTGGTGGTCGATGAAATTTATCATGGTTTAGATTTTCGACCGGCAGGGACAGAGCGGGCGGTCACCTCGATTGTAGAATTAACCGATCAGGCGTTTGTGATTAACAGTTTTTCTAAATATTTTGGCATGACAGGCTGGCGCTTAGGCTGGCTGGTGGCACCCGAATGGGCCTTGCCAGGCTTAGAGAAATTGGCGCAAAATCTATTTATTTCGATGTCGACCATGGCGCAACACGCCGCCTTGCAGTGTTTCACGCCAGCAACGCGGCAGTTGCTAGATGCGCGGCGCGATGAATTTCAGCGCCGCTGCGATTTACTCCTGCCGGCATTAGAGGCAATGGGGTTTATTATTCCGCATTATCCCGAAGGCGGCTTGTACATTTATGCCGACATTAGTGGCTTTAATGGTCGCTTTGGCGCAGACAGTCAAGCGTTTTGTCACTGCTTACTTGAAGAGCACGGTATTGCTTTAACACCGGGTGCTGACTTCGGCGATTATCGCAGTGAGACCATGGTGCGATTTGCGTTTACCACCAGTATTGAGCGCATAACATTTGCCATAGAAAAAATGCAACGTATTTTTATGGTATAGCGGTTATACTCGCGCTAATCGAGTTTGTTGGATGACAATGTCTATCCTGAAAGGCTTTATCGTTTAGTGATATTAAAAAAAATGAATAGGAATAAACTTCGCATGAATGCATTGAAGCTTAGTGGTAGTGTACGCGGTTATCGTCTTAGCGGCCTGTGGTGGCAGTGATAATGAACGTCCAGAACCTGCATACCCGCCTGCTTTGGGGGTCAGTTTTCCACCGGCGATTGCTTCAACTACCAGCGACAGTGTGACGATTCACGCCATAGC
>PBSZ01000071.1 GCA_002726445.1 Cellvibrionales bacterium
AACGATGAGTTGGTGCCATAAAATTTGCGACCGACGGAAGTGGCATGACTACTTGCATTATTGTTGATATTGCTATTGTTTAAATTAACAAAGGTTTTAGTGAGATCACTCGCTAGAAACTCTGCATCGGCGGTATCAGGAAAATAAGCTTCCCCTGCCTCTACCTGCAGCACCGGGATTGAAGACCCATCGACAATGACGCCAAAGCCCAGTTGATTGACTAAAGCGGTATAACCAACATCGCCGCGAAGATTTGCCAGAACAACATTGCTAACGATCAAAAGTGAAAATGTAAGAGTACTGACTACGTAGTTCAATGTTAGAGCACAACCTTTATAAGTGATCCTATGACTGATTTGAGCCTTATATTAAACTAAAACGGGCTATTTCTGCACAAAAATAATGCAAACTAGCCACGGAAAGGTGTGAAAACGATCAGTTATCGTGGATATATGGGAGATAATGAACAAAAGCATCTAAAGCGGTTAAACGCTCACAAAAGGGTTTTGATGCTTTTCTTCACCAATGGTGGTCTCAGGACCGTGGCCGGTAATGACAACAGCGTCATCATTCAAGGAATAAAGTCGTTCGCGAATTGACTTTTCAATAGTAGCAAAATCACCGCCAGGGAAATCGGTTCGCCCTACCGAGCGCTTGAATAAAGTGTCTCCGGCAATCAGTAAGTTTTGCTGTTCGAACCAAAAACTGACCGAACCAGGCGTATGCCCAGGGGTATGAATGGCAATGCCGTTGCAGCAATTGAGCGCGGCATCATCTTCTATCCAGTGGTCGGGATCCGGCAAGGTGGTGAGGGGCACATTGAATGCCTGACACTGCTGCTCGACCATCTCCCATAGCGGTAGATCTCCCTTGTGAAGGTGAATCTCGGCACCTGTCGCTGCCTTTAACTCACCGGCCGCTAAAATATGATCGAGATGCGCATGGGTATGAATGATATCCACCAAGGTCAATTGATGACTGGCAAGCGTATGGAGGATCTTCTGAGCATCACCTCCAGGATCAACGACAATAGCTTTTTTACTGATAGGGTCACCAATAATGCAACAATTACACTGCAGGGGGCCAACCGGGTAGCTCTCGAATATCATCGCAGGAAGACCCTCAGTTGTCATTTTATCTCACCCCCCAATAGGCTGTTAAAAGTAAAAGAAACACCTTGCAATTATTAGCCGGTCAATTGTTGATAACGATCACTCAAGGCATTGTATAAGTCTTCTCGAAAGCTATCGGCCTCCGTATCAAGTTCAGCCGTCAACTCAACTAAATGCAGATTGTCCTCTTTACCATCCCAAAGTTTGATATAACTGCCGTCTTTATAACCATTATCTTGGCGGAAGAAATTGAGCACATTTTTTCCAACATAAGCAACAAAAAGCTGATCAAAATCTAGCTCTACCGCGACGAGCAATTGCCAGAAATGACTGGCAGAGAAGCTTTTATGCATTAGACACCACGCGGCCAATTCTTCTGTCGCCTGATGAACTGACAACTGCTGGTTCTCAATCGTAGACCACGCACTTAAAATCGCATCGGCAATATCGGTGGCACTGTCATAATTCGCGAATAATGCACTCATACCAAAATGCCAAATATCAATGACCTCGAGTTGAACTTGCTCAAGGTCTGGCTCTTGCTTCTTCCACCATTTGTAGCCCTGATGATCCATTAATTCCGCACATTCTATCCATACGGCACGATACCACTCGAAGTTTTGCTCACTCCATTGCGGATGAACTTTGGTATTCATACTGTCCTGCATGGTGAGCATGGTTAATAATTTTTGTCGCATAAAAGTTCACTTAATGTGTCTGGATTAACGAGAAATAAACAGAAACGATAGTAATTAAAACATGTTAAACCCCGCTTGTCTGTTGGGTTTTACCGCTTTTAGCCGTTTTTATACCGTTTAATAAGTCACTATCTATCCTGCGCCTTGGGTGGGCGCCAATTTTAATAAATCGACACCTGTAGCAGAGTCGACACGAATGATCTCACCGCTGATAAAACGGGCTGCGTCACTTGCTAAAAATAATACGCTATTGGCAATATCCTCGGCCTGGCAGGCTTGAGTTGATCCCGCATCGCCAACCAAGGCATCACTAAGCCGCTCTAATCCCTCGGTATCGCTAACCGCCCCAGGCGCGACGGCGTTGACCCGTATGCCTCGTGCCTCCATTCAACGGCACAACTACGAGTTAAGGAATCAATGCCTGCCTTTGCGGCTGCCGCATGGGCTTGATAAGCAACACCCCAGCCGGCAAATGGGGCGGTAATATTGATGATATTTCCACCGGCAGAATTAAAAAAATGCTCGAATGCGGCCTTAGTCATATTGAATGTACCATTCAAATCAATATCGACGACTGTTTTAAACCCATTAGGAGAAAGTTGGTCTATGGCTGCAGGAAAATTGCCTGCAGCGTTGTTAACCAAAATGTCTAAACCGCCAAACCTAGCACTAACGACTTCCATCAGTTGCTCAACAGCAGCGGGATCACGAATGTCACACACACAGTAATCAGCATCAATTGCGGCTTGCTTTAAATCGTTAACAGCCGACACTAAAGCTTGCTCTTTACGGCTAGCAATCATGACCTTTGCGCCGTGCTGGCCAAATAAATTTGCTATCCCTTTGCCGATACCTGTTGCACCACCTGTTACAAGGACAACTTTATTCTTCATAATCTCGTTAGCAAAAATACTCATTCTTTTTCTCTCAATGTGTTCATCGCTGTGAAGCAAAACCTAATCTTGTGGATATAAAAAATATAAATTATGCGATTACCCGTCGTATTATGAGTCGACCACGATGACATTATTTTATTTTTCTGACTAGCTTTTATTCACTTTCTACCAAACTACTGGTTATAACCCCAGACCTCGACAATATTGCAGAAAGTCTATCCACAGATTCTGTGGATAAGTTAGTGGGTAAGTCGCATTCTTAGACGCCTAAGCCTATATATATAAGCCCAAAGACAGATTGATCGAAAAATAGCCGCTTTATAGATTTTTAAAATCAATGACTTACAGCTGTTACTTAAATTCTATGACAATATTAAATTTATAAAAAAAAAATTTACTCCAAAAAATAACTGTGAATAAGAATTTATATTGGCATAGAAATCAGGGCTTCATTGCCGCTTAAGCCGTTTAAAGCTTAGCCGCCACTAACTTGAGCCGTATTGTTTATCGCTTGCCCACCTTGAGCATTTCTAATACGAAACGACTCAACGCTAACTCCTTTGCACTATCCACCAAACAAGCCGCGGTGAAAAACGTCGTAGCCAAAGCATCAATTGGGTTGCAAAGCCTGGAATGAGGATTTTAATCTCCTTACTCAACCCCATCTCGACTTGGTCAATAATGTAATCAGCAGAAACATATCGCTTATGACGTATAGCCTGCCGTATCATTTTTGGATTAGCGCTTTGGCGAGCTTGTTCCAGTAATGGAGTATCAACCAATGGCGGGCATACCAGCATAAACTGAACATCACTGCTGCGGTTTTCCTCAATAAGAATCTCGGCATAACTATTGGTGGCAAATTTACTCGCCACATAAGCACCACACTCTAGTACCGGTAAATAACCGCCTGAAGAGCCAAAAATAATCACTTGACCCTCATTGCGATTTAACATGGGTCGCAGGACTGATGTCACAGCATTCACTGTCCCTTGATAATTAACCGCCATAATCTGGTTAACCTCAGCGGCAGACTGCTCGGCTAATACCGCAGTGGGCATAATAGCGGCGCAGGTCACCAGCCTTTGAATAACACCATAACGGCTCTCATGCTCGTCAACAATAGCCGCCAAAGTCTTGGAATCACGAACATCGGCACAATAACTGACAATGCCGGTGTGAAGTGCAAGTTCCTCAAGCGCGGCTTTATCTTGATCCACCGCCGCCACAATAATACCCTCGGCAGCCATTCTCAGCGCATACACACGCCCCATGCCGCTGGCAGCGCCGGTGATCATTGCAACCTTAATATTAGATTCCATGGGCTTAATTCGCCTCATCGCTGGTTATGCCCTATTATGCCTTGAAATTCCTATCATTTTATTACTGTTTGTTATTTCGCAGAGACTGCCAATTATGACTAACTCGCAACCCAAAAAACTAGACGAAACTCCATTCGCAGATTAGCCTTAAAGGGTGACTCTAATAACCACTTTGCACAACAGAACGATGCTCGACAGGATAAAGAATTATGGCGCATGAAGTATTAGCAAGAATTGATGACATTTCCGACTTTTTACAGGGGCAATCTGCCGAAGCGGAGCAACTCGGAAGACTACCGGATGCGACGGCTAAGAAGCTTCGTGAATCTGGCTTAATGCGCATGCTACAACCCAAAGAATATGGGGGTTACGAAGCGCATCCCAATGAATTTCTTGAAGCCGTTATGGCGACCGGTAAGCATGATCCTGCCACTGGCTGGATTGCCGGTGTAGTTGGCGTCCATCCATGGGAAACAGCCATGAATGATGACAAACTGCAAAATGAGCTTTGGTCTGAAGATCAAGATGCTTGGATGGCATCGCCCTATGCCCCCATGGGCATGGCAATACCGACAGAGGGCGGATACATATTAAACGGGCGCTGGTCTTTTTCTTCCGGCACTGACCATTGTAATTGGCTGGTAATCGGCGCTTTGGTGGGCGATGCTGATGGCAAGCCGGCCATGCCGTTTCAATCCTTACACGTCATGGTGCCGAGACCGGACTACACCATCATTGAAGATTCTTGGAATGTCGTTGGTTTGCAAGGCACGGGCAGTAAAGATGTCGTCGTTGAAGGCGCTTTTATTCCTGATTATCGCGCAATTGATGCCGCTAAAGTGATGGATGGAACAGCTTATAAAGAATCGGGCCGCGATGAAGCACTGTATCGCATGCCTTGGACGGCAGTCTTTCCTAGCGCTATTAGCGCAGCTGTATTAGGAATTTGTGAAGGCGCACTGCGCACTGCCATTGAATACCAAAAAGATCGCGCTGGCATGCTAGGTAAAACTTCTGATGATCCTTATATGATGGCAGCTATTGGTGAAGCATCCGCCGAAATTCGCTCATCGCGGGCCACTCTGCTCTACAACATGGCTGAAATGTATGACTTGGTCGAAGCCGGTAAAGAAATACCCTACGACATGCGCGCTTATGGACGACGTGACCAAGTACGCGGTGCATGGCGAGCCGTTCGTGCTGTCAATGAGTTATTCACCCGTACTGGCGGCAATGCCCTTCGCACCGATATGCCCATGCATCGCTTCTGGCGTGATGCCAATGCAGGCTTAAATCATGCGGTTTTTACGTCGGGGCCCATCTATCATGCCTCTGCAGCTCTCTCAATGGGGTTTGCCCCTGAAGATGTGATTCGTAAAGCAATGATTTAATCTTTTGGCTTGTAAAAAAAACCGCAACTCTAGAGTCGCGGTTTTTTTATGCTTGTTGAATTCAAACTTGCTAGTACTGAAAAGCGACTAGGCATTCACATCAATGACAACGCGTCCTTGCACCTGGCCTGATAAAATCGCCTTGCCCAATTGAGGCAATGCCGACATAGGCTCTATGGAATAAAGTGAGGCCAGATGATTTAGATCAATTAACTCAGATAATAATTTCCAAGCGCGTACCCTTCGCTGCTGGCTGGCCATCACAGAGTCAATGCCACGCAGGGTCACTCCTCGCAAAATGAAGGGCGCAACAGTTGTAGGTAAACTCATTCCTGCGGCTAAACCACAGGCCGTAACAATGCCTTCGTAATTCACTTGAGCCAATATCGTGGCTAAAGGCTGGCCGCCAACGGCATCGACCACCGCAGCCCACTTCTCGCCTGTTAAAGGTTTGGACTCAATATTCAATAGCTCTCGATCAATGATTTCACTTGCCCCTAATCCGGTTAACAGCGCTTTGCTAGCGTCAACTCTTCCGGTCGAGGCCGTCACCTGATAGCCTAGCTTAGCCAACAGCATGACCGCCACTGACCCTACGCCACCTGCTGCACCGGTGACTAATACCGGGCCATGTTCTGGCGTAACACCATGATCTTGAATCGCCATCACACATAACATGGCGGTATAGCCTGCAGTCCCAAGCGCCATGGCCTGTTCAGTACTAAACACCGCATCGAGTTTCACCAAATAATCAGCATTGACGCGCTGTTGTTGACTGTAACCACCCCAGTGACTTTCAGACAAACCATAGCCATTCACAACGACCTGATCGCCAGCTTGATAACGACTATCTGCCGACTCGAGTACTGTGCCGGCTAAATCAATACCGCCGACCATGGGCAATCGCCGGCAGACCCGCCCCTTACCCGTGACAACTAGACCATCCTTATAATTTAAAGAAGAATAATCGACCTTTATGAGAACATTTTCATCGGGTAAGTCAGCACTACTTAAGGTTTCAATCGAACCCATGGTTTTTTGTTTAGCTGCTGTATCGGGGTTTTGATGAATAACAAAGGCTTTGAATGTATCGCTCATTAATATTTCCTATGATGACTTCCTATGGTGACTTCCTATTATGAGTTTCATTTCTGAGTATCCAGCAAAAAATCAATTTCTCATTGAGCTATTAACCTTGCCAGCGAGCATCTTATGGGTGATGTTAACATTAAGGCTTAACGATTGAGACGATTACTAACCGTTAGTAATATTGTTTAAGTTCAGCGCGTGCCACTTGTCGGCGGTGAACGGCATCAGGGCCATCAGCTAGGCGTAAGGTTCTAGCCGACATATACATATCGGCCAATTGAAAATCTTGCCCCACACCTGCCGCACCGTGAATTTGAATAGCTTCATCAATTATCTTTAAGGTCATATTCGGCACGAATACTTTTATTTTTGAAATCCATTCACGAGCGGTTTTTGGGTCGCCATTATCAATCAAGTGAGCAGTTTGCAAAGTTAACAAACGGGCCATATCAATGTCGATACGTGCGTTAGCAATGACATCGAAATTACCGCCAAGTTCCGCTAAGGGTTGACCAAAAGCACTGCGGGAAGTGGCTCGCTGACAGAGATATTCCAACGCTTTTTCTGCCACACCAATGGCTCGCATACAATGGTGCACTCGGCCAGGCCCAAGCCGACCTTGAGCAACCTCAAAGCCGCGACCCTCTCCTAAAATGATATTAGTACTTGGCACCCGAACATCGGTAAAGCGTAAATGGTAGTGCCCGTGAGGCGCGTCATCTTGCCGGAAAACTTGCATTGGCCGAATTCGCTCCAAGCCTTTGCTATCAAACGGCACCAAAATCTGTGAATGTTGGGCATGTTTAGGAGCGTCAGGGTTAGTTTTAACCATACAAATAAGGACTTTACAACGCGGGTCACCAGAGCCTGAACACCAAGTCTTCTCGCCATTGAGCACCCATTCATCACCGTCAAGAACCGCAGACATCGATAGATTAGTCGCATCGCTTGAGGCAAGATCAGGTTCAGTCATTGCAAATGCTGATCGGATTTCACCGTTAAGAAGCGGCTCAAGCCACTGCTTTTTTTGAGACGCGGTGCCGTAACGGGCCAACACTTCCATATTGCCGCTATCGGGCGCATTGCAGTTCATTACCTCAGGCGCTAGATGAGACTGACCGGTAACCTCGGCGATGTAAGCATACTCAACGGTATTTAGACCACAGCCACCATCAAACTCGGTAAGAAAGAAATTCCACAAGCCTTTTTCTCGCGCCCTGGCTTTAAGCGATTCAAGGATTTCGGTTTGTCTTGCTGTGAATTGCCAACGATCACCCACATTGACCTCGGCAAGAAACTCATCATCTAGAGGCTTGACCTCTGTTTCAACAAAATCAATGACTGAGGCCAAAATAGGCTTTAAACGCTCACTTACTTCAAAACTCATAAGTACTTACCTTTGACAATAAAAAAATGGTTAGGCGTGCAATTATAAATCAGAGCGCGAAATCAAATGCCGACAATGATTGCACAATACATTAATCGCAATAGGAAATGCCGCAAACCGCTGATCACTGGTTTGACCATGATAGAAGCGATAATAAATTTGCTGCAGAATCACTGCATTCCTAAAATAGCCATAGACCCTGTAAAAATCGAAATGGCTTATATCAATGCCTGTTTGCTCACCATAATATGTCAACAGTTCTGCCCTGCTAGGCATGCCCTCAACATTACTCGGTTGAATAGCCAAGGCTGCAAATTCGGCGGGATCATCTGCCTGAACCCAATAAGCTAGCGTATTTGCCAAGTCCATTAAAGGTTCACCCAAGGCGCTAATTTCCCAATCTAAGACTGCCTTCACCTTAAAAGGATTGCTGGCATCAACAATCATATTATCGATGCGAAAATCACCGTGCAGTATCGCGGGTTGGTTTTCAGTGCTTGGACGCTTACCCAGCAGCCATTCTCTGACATCGACAAAGGGCGCCATATCGTCGGTGAGCGCCTGCTCAAAACGACTATTCCACCCTTCTATTTGACGACTAACATAGCCCTTAGGACGGCCGAAATCAGCTAAACCGAGGGCAGTATAATCAAGCTTATGCAACTCAATTAATTTATCAAACATCGCCATACCTAGGCGGTGGTTATGCGTACGGGTGAATTGCCATTCAGGCGGTATTGCCGTTGTGATCGAGTAGCCTTCAACTTTTTCCATCAAATAAAACTCTGAACCTAAAATCGACTCATCATCAGTGTAAAAAAATGTCTCAGGAACGGCAGAAAAACCAGGCTTGATTTTATTCATGATGGTGTATTCACGCGACATGCTATGTGCACTCTTGGCCTTAGTGCCTGGCGGCGGTCGACGCAAAACCACCCCGCGTTCAGGATAGCTTAACAAGTAGGTTAAATTAGAATTCCCGCCTTTAAACTGACGCAATACCGGCAAGCCAGTAACACCGCCAACATGCTGTTTAATTAGCTCATCAACCAACTCAAGATCTATCTCTTGCCCCTCTCTAACAGCAATAGTGGGATTGACTTCACTGACTTCTTTCATAATATCTCATAGACTGTTGCTGGGGTATAGAACTTAATTAACAATGAAAATTGAATATATCCGTCAATTAAACTGTTTAGACAGCGCCGGCACTGGCCACTTCGCCGCCGTCAAGCACTAAGGTATGACCCGTCATCCAAGCCGAGGCTCGCGAAGCTAAATAAATGGCAGCGCCCGCGATATCCTCAGGCTCACCGATTCTACCTAACAAGTTTTTAGCACCAATCGCCTCTCCCTCTTCAGCCAAGGCAAAGGCGGTCATCTTACTGGGAAAAAAACCAGGCGCTATACCATTGACTCGAATATTATCAGTCGCCATAGCGACCGCCAAATGACGGGTCAATTGAATCATACCGGCCTTACTCGCTGAGTAAGAATAAGTTGGAAGGCTGGGACTGATAAGTCCATGAATTGAAGAAATATTGATAATCCGACTCGGTGTTGCGCGACTACCAGCCTGCTTTAACAGCGGCTGCAACTGCTGGGTCAGAAAGAACGGAGCTTTTAAATTAATATCCATTACCTTATCCCAACCAGATTCTGGAAAGCTAAGAATATCTTCTCCCCAAGCGGCACCAGCGTTATTAACTAAGATATCTATGGTCTCTTCGCGCGCCTTAATAGCCGTCACAAATGCTTCAATTCCTTCGAGACGGGAAAGATCGGCCGCTATGCCGATACATTCGCCTAACTCAGATAATTGCTGTTCCGTTTCAGCTAGCTCCTGTTTTTTTCTAGCACTGATATAGGTTCTGACACCATTTTCGACATAACCTTTAGCGATCATGGCACCGATGCCACGAGAGCCTCCCGTCACTATTGCAACTTTCCCCTTTATATCAAAAAGATTTTTCATCGAGAATCTCTCTTTTTATAGACTTATATTCGACTCACTAAGCTTGCAATGCCTAACACCGATCAAGGTATTCAAGTGCTTTCTGCAAAAACTTTTCAGATTGCTGATAGCCAGAGCTGTAATCTATCTGACCAGCAAGATTATTGATGCCAGTCATATTTTCCATCACTGCCTCGGGACTTTGCTCATCGGCGGTTAAAAAGATACCTTCCGTTTCAAACAATCGAGTTGAAGAATAACCCCCTGCTCCAGCACATAAAATAAAGCGACTGGGTGCATCAACATGAATCAATGCTAATGCACCAGCCGTGACAGCTTCCGCCGTTAAGGTATCTAAAGCTTCAGGCGGAAATAATTCGGCTGTCATCCGAGTAGCCGCACAGGGCGCTATAGAATTGACTTTTATATTATATTTAGCACCTTCAAGCGACAAGGTATTCATCAATCCAACCACGGCCATTTTCGCCGCACCGTAATTCGATTGACCAAAATTTCCGTACAGGCCACTTGAGGAGGTGGTCATTAAAATACGACCGTATGACTTTTCGCGCATGGCATCCCAGACGGCTTTGCAACAATTAACTGAACCCATTAAGTGCACGTCAAGCACCTGCTTGAAATCTTCAAGATTGATTTTTGCAAATGACTTATCGCGCAAAATCCCTGCGTTATTGATCAGCACATCAACCCGCCCCCATTGACGCAATGTCTGCTGAACCATGTCGTCAACCTGATCAAAATCAGCTACGTTAGCGCCGTGAGCAAACGCCTCACCACCATTGTCTTTTATCAGATCAACGACTTCTTGTGATGCACTCAAGCCACTGCCACTACCATCAACACTGCCACCAAGATCATTGACAACGACTTTTGCCCCGCGCGCAGCAAGTGACAAGGCATGCGATCGACCCAAGCCATTACCTGCACCGGTAACAATCGCCACTTGATCATTAAATTCAATGGTCATTTATTTAACCCCTTAAAGACAAAGTCAAAACTAAAGTCACCACCACAATTATCGATCTTATGACACCGTAGCTTACATCCATTAAAACCATTCTGGCTGCATCTCGCTAGTCGTCGCATCTAAACGGCCAAGCAACTCTGCCCAAGGATATATCTCGGGCAAATCGAAGCGATAAAAATACTGCATAGCCTGCAATTTACCTTGATAAAAATCCTTATCGTGCTGATGCTCAGCAGCTAACAAGCCACCGTCAGCAACTAAGCCTAGCTTTAACCAAATCCAAGCAATAGTGATATTTCCAAACATGTCGAGATAGCGTGCGGAATTTGCTAAGGCTAAATCAACACCTTCACTAATCATGCCATTTTGTATCGATGCAGTGGTTGCAAGCAAGCTATCGACTGCCCGGCCTAATTGACCAGCATAGGGCGCCAGGCGCTCATTCTCAATGGCTAAAGCAATAGTTGATTGAAATTCACTGATCACTGCATCTAAACCTGCACCTTGGTGCATCATCACCTTCCGCCCTAATAAATCGACCGACTGTATGCCTGTCGTACCTTCATGAATCGGGTTTAGACGATTATCACGATAAAACATCTCTACTGGGTGCTCATTCACATAGCCGGCACCACCCAGCACTTGAATCGCCATCGAGTTGGCCTTGCAACCATATTCTGAGGGCCAGCTTTTTATCACAGGAATCAATGTGTCGAGCAATAGTGACGCATAGCGACGCCGCTCTTCGCTTGGCGCAGTTTTAATGTCGTCAGCTAATTGCGAACCAAACATACAAAGCGCAAAGCCTCCCTCTGAATAGGCTTTTTGGGCAAGCAACATACGCTTAACGTCGGCGTGCTGAATAATATTAACCGGTGGTGTTAAGGGATCTTTACAAGATGGCAAGCGACCTTGAGGTCGCTGTTTAGCGTAATCGAGAGCGTACTGATAGCCAGCTAAGGCATTAATCGCGCCAGAAAAGCCAACGATAATGCGTGCTTCATTCATCATATGAAACATATACATCAGGCCTTTATTTTCCTCGCCAACCAAATAACCCTCAGCACCGCCATGCTCACCAAAGTTCAGCGCTGTGGAAGTTTGTCCACGACCACCCATTTTGTGAAACACACCCGCTAAGGCCACATCATTTCGCGCACCTAAACTGCCGTCATCATTGACTAAATACTTTGGCACGATAAATAACGAGATACCCTTAACACCACTCGCGGCCCCCTTAACTCGTGCTAGAACTAAATGGACAATATTTTCATTTAACTCGTGATCGCCACCTGATATCCATATTTTATTGCCGACAATACGGTAGCTGCCGTCGGCTTGACGAACCGCACTGGTAGTTAAATCGGCCAAGCCCGAGCCTGCATTCGGCTCACTCATTGCCATTGTGCCAGCAAAATCACCCGAACGAATAGGCCGCACCCATTTATTCTTTTGCGCCTCTGTGCCATAAGCATCAATCAAATTAGCATTGGCTGAACTTAAAAAAACATAGCCTAAAAGCGTGCTGCCCGCTGCAGTCAACCACGCTTCGGTACAGTTGGTTACAATATTTGGTAGTTGCATACCACCTAAATCATAGTCAGCGCTAGCTGATGAGAGTCCTGATTGAATCACAGCATCTAGAGCGATTTTAATTTCAGGAATCATATTTACCGCACCCTGCTCAAAGGTGGGTTGATGGGCATCGACCTTCGCTCGAATAGGTAAGAAATATTTTTCCGCAACGTTACGGGCAGTAGTCACAGCCGCATCAAAGGTTTCGCGATTATGATCAGCATAGCGAGGTCGCTTGGTGAGCGATTCGGCGTCAAACACTTCATACAATAGAAATTCTAAATCTCGTTGACATAAGATCGGTGCTGGCATTAAAAACCCCTAAGTAATGTTGATGCTTTTAGCCTAAATTTAAATAGCTGTCGAAAAAACACACCACATGAGCCGTTTAGACGCTTGCATAGTAAAAAGTAACGGCTAGCACCGCGAAAGTATACCAAAGCTTTCGACAATAATTAATTGCTATCCAAGCAATCAAGCGATCAAATCTTTAAAATCATCGATGCTACTGGCCATCACAACGGCTGAACCATTTTCAATTTGTATTTTTAAGGCCTGAGAACGAGGTAATATTTTTTTAAAGTAAAAATCTGCAGTTTCTACTTTTGAACGATAAAAAGCCGTGTCGCTCTTTTCGGAATTAGCCTTAGCAACCGAGGCCATTCTCGCCCAAAACCAAGCCAGCACGGTATAGCCAGCATACATCAAATAATCAAATGAACTCGCACCAAGCTCATCTATATTACCAGCTGCATTGCTCATAATCGCGTGAGTCAAAGCTTCCCACTGATCGATCTGCATCTCAAGCGCAGGCAAAAAGTCAGTATCAATATCGGGATAACTCTCGCGAATAATGGCTATAAACGCAGCGAAAGTCTGACCGCCATCGATAAGGACTTTACGACCGAGTAAATCCATCGACTGTACGCCAGTCGTCCCCTCATAAAGAGTAGCAATTCGCGCATCACGAACATTTTGCTCCATTCCCCACTCTTTTATATAACCATGTCCACCGAAGACCTGAACGCCTATATTGGCTGCTTCGATTCCACATTCGGTTAAAAACCCCTTACTGATGGGCGTTAAAAATCCCATCAATTTCGCTGACAATTCATCGCCCGATTTTTCTAAATCAGACAACTGAGCGACATAGTAGATGAAGGCTCTAGCCCCTTCAGAAAAGCTTTTGATGGTCAGTATCATTCGACGAACATCCGGATGAACCATTAACGAATCAGCTGGTCGGTCAGGCGATTGCGGCCCTCTTAAAGAACGACCGGCTTCACGCTCGAGGGCATAACCCAGGGCACCTTGCAAGGCAAGTTCTGAGTGGGTGAGCCCCTGTAAAGATGTATCTAAGCGGGCCGAGTTCATGAAGGTAAACATGCAATTTAAACCGCGATTCGCCTCTCCAATCAGAAACCCTGTTGCACCATCAAAGTTCATCACGCAGGTTGGGTTAGCATGAATTCCCATTTTATTTTCTAAAGAGCCACAACTCACGGCATTACGCTTCAACTCACTGCCATCAGTGCCGTCAGCACCATGTAGCAATTTAGGTACTAGGAATAATGAAATGCCTTTCGTCCCTTCAGGTGCACCAGGCAAACGCGCTAAGACAATATGAATAATATTAGGCGTAAAGTCATGCTCACCGCCAGAAATGAAAATCTTCGTGCCGGTAATGGCGTAAGTACCATCGCCATTGTCATCTGCGCGAGTTTTTAAAAAGCTTAAATCACTGCCACACTGCGGTTCAGTTAAGCACATGGTGCCGGTCCATTCGCCGCTCGCAAGCTTAGTCAAGTAATGCTCTTTTTGAAACGTGTTACCGTGCGCAAGCAAGGTCTGACGAGCACCTGAGGTCAGTGCTGTAATCATTGCCCAAGCGTGGTTTGCCTGCCCCATAATTTCGCCTACCGCAATGTTAAGCGAATGCGGTAAGTCTTGACCGCCAACCTCCTCAGGCATACTAAGACTGGGCCAACCGCCTTCCACGTACTCAGCGTAAGCAGCGGCGAAACCCTTTGGCGTGGTCACGCCTTCAGAAGACCAATGACAGCCTTCTTCATCACCACTTTGATGCAGGGGCGCGAGTACTTGCTCACAGAACTTAGCGCCTTCATTAATAATTGCCTCACGTGTTTCAGTATTAACGGAGTCGCCTAAGCCTAAGGACTGATAATGTTGGTCAAAATCAAATAATTCATTGGTAATAAAATTGATTTCTTTTAAGGGGGCTTTATACGCCGGCATGGTTAACACTCCAATTCTAAAAAAATGACAGTCTAATTAATGTAAGGAATCATTAAAAAAATATTTAATGGATTCACTTTGGTCTCTATGAGCAAACAATATGGCAAAAAATTGGCGAATCAATTTTCGACAATCAGCCTGGACTTTAATGGTTGATTACTCAGCTAAATCGGTGAGATAGGCTTTTCTATAAACGAGTGCGATAATAGGCTTCGGATATGCCAGAGACTTGTGAAACGATGCCAATAATTTAGGTATTTGCGCCACTTTAGAGCCGTGCAGAAACAATAGCCCACAGGCGACAGTAGACGGAAACCACATAAACTTCATAGAAGCTTCACAAAAGCAGTGTGGTCATCTTATAGACAAGCCGTCACAAGCTTGACCAGCTGTAAACCCTATCCGTTTATAAGCCAAGCAATAAAGCCAACTAAATCTAAGCCGTCTTTTACACCGCGCGTGAATGGCCTTCCCAGTATTTAGCACGAACGACCTTCTTATCGGGCTTGCCAACCGCCGTCAGCGGTATTGCATCAACATAATCAATTGACTTAGGCGTATGCACAGAGCCTTTCGCCGCTTTCACTTCTGCCATGATTTCTTTGCTTAATGCCTCTGAAGAATCGATGCCAGGGCGCAAGACTACCACCGCTTTTACTTCTTCGCCCCACTGTTCGCTGGGTACACCAATGACTGCTACTTGCGCGACCGAACCATGGGCTGAAATAACATCTTCAATCTCACGAGGAAAAACATTAAAACCACCCGTTACTATCATATCTTTGGTTCGATCGACAATGTATAAGAAGCCTTCGTCATCTAATCGACCAACATCACCCGTATGTAACCAATCACCCGCTAGCGTCTCCGCAGTTTGCTCAGGCAAGCCTAAGTAACCCAACATATTGATAGGCCCACGAACGCAAATCTCGCCTTTTTCTCCTTGCGCTACCGGTTGATTATCGCTGTCGAGCAACGCCACTTTTAACCAGCTTGTCGGCCTCCCACAAGAACTTAATCGCTCAGGCTTGGAGAGATCATGATCTTCTTTTCGCATATTTACGAGCACCATTGGCGATTCTGACTGGCCATAAAATTGATAAAATATCTGCCCCCAGCGCTCAATACCTTCTTTTAAGCGTGCCGGCGCCATCGGCGAAGCACCGTAAAATATCGTTTCTAAACTTGAAATATCGGCAGTCTTGGCCGCTGGTGAATCCAACAACATATAAATCATCACTGGCACTAACATGGTCGCGGTAATTTTATGCTCTTCAATCATGCTAAAAATAGCATCAGGATCAAAGCCCTGAGCAACAAAAATACAACCGCCCTTTTGCAAAACAGGCACAAAAAAAGCCGCTCCTGCATGTGATAAAGGGGTTGCAATTAACATACGTAAATCTTCTGGAAACTGCCATTCGAGCATCTGAATCATCGTCATATAGGCAGAAGAACGATAAGCTTGCATCACCCCTTTTGGCTTACCCGTCGTGCCTCCAGTATAAGTAATACTACTGATAGCATCGGGGTCGGCATCAGGCACAACCAGAGGTAAAGGTTCGAAATTATCGGCAAGCGCGGAATAATTTTCACCCACCGAGGTTTCGCCAAATGACAACAAATGCTTTAACGAGGGGACTTTTTCTTTAAGCTCTGCTGCCCGCTGACCGAACAAACTACCGTCAAAAATTAATGCCTCAATACCTGCGTCATTCATGACATAGGCATGATCATCCAAAGACCCCAAGGGATGTAGTGGCGTTCCGCAACAACCGGCTAACTGCATAGCAGCAATATTGTATAAAACCTCAGGACGATTACCTGAGATAACGGCTACTCGCATACCTGATTTGACGCCTTTAGACTGCAGTGCCTGTGTGAATTGACTGGTGCGTAAACGAACATCTCGATAACTCGCGATGGTATCACCCAAATACATACAAGGTCGTTCATCGTAGCGATTCAAACCCTCGACAATTAATTGTGCAAGGAATGGCGGATCGTTCAAAACAGTACTAGTCATAATAACGGGTTCTCAACATCTGACTGCCAGCATGACAGTCATTTAAATAATTCATCAATTATAAATACTCAGCCTGCAATTTCTTATTACGAATTTGAAAAGATTAGGGTGACAAGATAACGATAGGACCAATGTCCGCCTTTTCTAAGGCAGCTTGCACTTGACTCAAGTCACCAACAATCAGCCAAGTCATTGAAGCTGGTCGAATATGTTCAGCAATCGCAGGCAAGAGATCACTCACCTCTAGCGCGCCGATTAAACGCTGCTGCTGTTCAATATAATTTAAGGGTCGCTCAAATTCGACCATACTCGAAAGTGCAGCCAGCACTGAGCGGTTGGTTTCAAACTTACCCGGTAAACTTCGTATGTACGAGGCTTTAAAACGATCAAGCTCTTCAGTGGTCGGAGGCTGATCAGAAATGTAGGCCTCAGCTTCGCGGATAAGCTCCTGTAACGACTCTAAAGTTTTGTCTACCTGAACTGGCGCATAATACAACAGTGGTCGTTGAGATAGCGCATCGGCTGTCATCGTTCTTGCCCCGTAAGCCCATCCTTTGTCTTCTCGTAAATTCATATTAATACGCGAATTAAAAGACCCACCTAATATCTGACTTGCCATATCAATAATGTAGGCATCGGCTTCCCCAGTAGGCGGCAACAACTGACCACCCAGAATTAAAGACTGCGGCGCATTCGGCCTATCAATCAGATAAATGACTGGCTGTTCAGGTGCAGCAACTGGCAACAACTTCCTCATCTTGCCGGCCAATAGATCAGCGCCTTGATTCGCATCCTCAAGCGTCGCAGGCGACACCTCCGACCAGCCACTAAAATATTTTTCTAACAGTGGGACGAGTGTCGATTTAGACAGGCCACCGACAATTATTAAAGTCGCATTATCAACGCCATAGTGATTGCGATGAAAATCAATTAAATGGCTGCGCTCGATAGAGCTAACTGTATCTTTATATCCTGAACCAGTAAATGGAATGCCATAAGCATGATCCTCACCATAAAGCAACGGCGGCAGCTGTCGCAGGGCGATTGAAAAAGGGGAAGCCTGCTCTTGAACAATCAAATCCAACCAATTACTTTTGACCCGCTCTAATTCTTTGACAGGAAAATTCGGCTGACGAATAACACTGCTAAATAGTGATAATGACTCTTGAATATTATTATCGAGGGCTGACAGCGAAACAGTCGATGAATCCAATGAAGCGCTTGCGCTAATGCCAGCACCCAGTAACTCGAGCTGCTCAGCTATATCAAGGGCCGACAGATTATTTGCTCCTTCATCCAACATAG
>PBSZ01000072.1 GCA_002726445.1 Cellvibrionales bacterium
AATCCCTTCCATGTTTCAAGCGACCGTCAGCGAGCTTTCGGAAGGGATAATTAGTGAACCCATACGCAGTGATAGTGGCTTGCATATTATTCATGTGCTGGCAAAACGTGGCGGCATTGAAGGTAGCCAGACCGAAACCAAAGTGCGGCACATTTTAATTGCACCGAATGAAATTCGTAGCATTGATGAGGCTAAGGTTCTCGCCGCAGAAGTACGTCAAGAAATTATTGACGGCGAAGATTTCACTTTTTTAGCCAGAAAATACTCTGATGACCCAGGCTCGGCACTTACTGGCGGCGACTTAGGCTGGGCAGAACCTGGCACCTTAGTCCCCGAGTTTGAGACCATGATGGCGAATACCGATATCAATCAGACCTCAGCAATATTTAACAGTCAATTTGGCTGGCATATACTACAAGTCACTGATCGGCGCGAAAAAGATTTATCCTCCGAGTTAGCTAATCAACGTGCGCGAATGGCAATTGCAGAAACCAAATACGATGATGCGCTCAACAACTGGTTACAAGACTTACGTGACAATGCATACGTTGACATTAAATAAGGCAGTTAAGCCAATATGAATCGCACGCCGCGCATTGCTATCACACCCGGTGAACCGGCAGGTATTGGCCCTGATATTACTGTTCAAATAGCGCAGCAAGTCCACGACGCCGAGCTAGTGGCCATTGCCAACCCACAACTACTTAAAGCCCGTGCTAAACAACTGGGCCTGCCATTAACAATTAAGCCTTATGACCCCTCACAAGCTGCCCTGCCTTCTGTTGCCGGTGAGTTAATCGTTGATGCGATTCCACTGGATACGTCGATTGAAGCTGGCGTGGCCAACCCACAGGCGTCGGGCTATGTATTAGCAACCCTTGATAGGGCCATCGACCTCTGCCATAGCAAGCAACTCGATGGCTTAGTCACAGGTCCTATTAATAAACATATAATCAATCAGTACTTACAACAATGCGGCGATAATGGTAGACGCGCTAACCGTCAATTTTTTAGCGGCCATACGGAATACCTTGCGCAACAAACACAAACGCCCAAAGTGGTGATGATGCTCGCTACCAATCCACCAGCGGACCCTAAGCAAGGCTTATTGACCCGTCCGCTTCGCGTCGCTTTGGTGACCACGCACCTACCCCTTAAAGCCGTTGCTGAAGCCATCAATCATGAAAATTTAAAGCAGACGATCACGATTTTACAACAGGGCTTAATTCACCACTTCGGCATTAGTGATCCTACTATCTTAGTTTGCGGCTTAAACCCACATGCAGGTGAAGACGGAGATCTCGGCGATGAAGAAATACGTATTATTGAGCCCTGCTTAGCAGAGCTAAGAGCCCAAGGCATGCGTTTAAGTCAAGCACTTCCAGCCGACACATTGTTTACTGAGAAGTATTTAGCCAGTGCTGATGCTGTATTAGCGATGTATCACGATCAAGGCTTACCGGTATTAAAATCACATGGCTTTGGTCGTGCAGTTAACATTACCCTTGGCTTACCCTTTATCCGTACCTCGGTCGATCACGGTACCGCTTTTGACTTAGCGGGCAGTGGACAAGCCAGTAGCGGCAGCCTGCTAGCCGCTATTAATATGGCGGTTGACCTTTGTCAATCTTCACACGAGTAAACGATTGTGGAATCCTTTAACTCGCCGATAGCCCCTCATCAAGCGCGCAAGCGGTTTGGGCAAAACTTTCTGCAAGATGGTGCAATTATAGACCGCATCGTTCGCGCCATTGGCCCAACGGGCAATCACCGCTTTATCGAGATAGGCCCTGGTCAAGGCGCCTTGACCTTACCTATCATCGAAAAACTCGCCGAGCATGCCACGCTGGACTTACTGGAGCTGGATCGCGACTTGGCAGCTCAACTCGCGGGTCAATTTTCTCAGGATTCACGGATTAAACTGCATCAAATCGACGCCCTCAACTTTGACTTTATCAAGCATCGTCAACAAGGCAGCCAAGCACTAAGAGTATTTGGCAACTTACCTTATAATATTTCCACCCCTTTGATTTTTCACTTACTCGAGCAATGCAGTCAACTCGATCACCATCAAGTGATCAGTGATATGCACTTTATGCTGCAGCGTGAAGTCGTTGATCGAATGGCCGCCCAGCCCGGCAGCAAAACCTATGGCCGCCTTAGCGTGATGACACAATATTATTGCGCCGTCGAACCGCTATTTGAAGTGCCGCCAGAAGCGTTTAACCCCAAACCCAAAGTGATGTCGATGATTGTCCGCCTACAGCCTTTCGAATCCTTGCCGATTAGTGCTGATGAGCCTAAATTATTTCATCAAGTGGTTAAAGCCGCCTTCTCTCAACGACGTAAAACTCTGCGTAATGGCCTTAAAAACATCATCACTATTGATCAATTAGAGCAGCTGGGTATTAATCACACGGCCAGAGCCGAAACTCTGCCATTGACGACCTTTGTTGAGATTGCTAACTTTCTTACTCGTACATCGCCAACTCCTTTACCCTAACCGTTTTAATAAAAACCAAGGCGTAGAATTGACTCATGAATACAACGCAACTCAAATTACAGCAAAGTATAGAAGTGACGGTTCAGCCCCGTTACTTACCTGAGCAATCGAATGAAGAACTGGCTGAATACACCTTTGCCTACACGGTCTCTATTGCTAACAACAGTGAACAAAGCGTTCAGCTATTAGCTAGGCATTGGATCATCACCGATGGTAACAACACCATTAGGGAAATTGAAGGTGAAGGTGTCGTCGGCCAACAGCCCGACATCATGCCGGGACAATCTTACAGCTACAGCAGTGGCGCAATACTCTCAACTAAAACCGGCACCATGGAAGGCAGTTATAAAATGCGAAGTTTCGAAGGTATCGACTTCAATGCCGTTATTGAACCGTTTGGTTTGATTCATCCCAGTTCACTTCAATAATATAAGGCCGTGCCAACCATTCATGCCCGGACAGTACTATGACGCAATATGCAGTCGGCGACATTCAAGGATGCTATGCAGAGTTAATTGACTGCTTAAAGCAAGTCAACTTTAATCCTGATCAAGATTGCCTTTGGGTGGCCGGTGACATGGTCAATCGCGGCCCCGATTCTTTAGCGACCTTAGCGTTTCTCTATGAAAATCGCAATAGCCTGCGTTGTGTACTGGGCAATCATGACCTCCACCTACTGGCCATTTACTTTGGCCACCGTCAAGCCAAAAGCAGCGACACTCTCGATCAGATCCTCAATCATCCCGACTGCGATCATTGGATGGCATGGCTTCGCCAGCAACCGCTCTGCCGGTATGATCCTAATAATCAATATTTTATGTCGCATGCAGGCTTGCCTCCACAGTGGTCGATCAAACAAGCTTTGAGTTACAGCGAAGAGATAGCATCGGTGTTAAACAGCGAGGCAATACACGCATTTTTAGCCAGCATGTATGGCAACACCCCCACTCACTGGCAGGCCGACCTAACTGGGGATGACCGACTGCGATGCATCACCAACTATTTCACCCGAATGCGTATCTGCGATATTCAGGGCGGCCTAGAGTTCGACTACAAGGGCGGCTTAGCAGATATACCTGCTGGCTATTACGCGTGGTTTAAGCACCCTCACCGGCAATCGATTAGCGATAAAATTATTTTCGGCCACTGGGCTTCGCTAGGCGGCTATACCGATAACGACACCTTATTTGGTCTCGACTCGGCCTGCGTTTGGGGCCAGCATTTAACGTTGATGCAATTGGATAACCAACAGTACTTCACCGCAAGCCCTTTACCGAGGCCCGGTCAATGAAAATTTATTTAGTCGGCGGCGCCGTTCGTGACCAGTTGCTTGGCTTGCCCGTTACTGAACGTGACTGGGTCGTTGTCGGCGGATCTGCCGCTGAATTAGAAGCACTCGATTACCAGCAAGTTGGCAAAGACTTCCCGGTTTTTTTGCATCCAAAAAGCAAAGAAGAATATGCGCTGGCTCGCACTGAGCGTAAACGAGGCCGTGGTCACACAGGCTTTACTGTCGATGCCAATCCTGAGGTCAGCCTTGATCAAGACCTATCAAGACGCGACCTAACCATTAATGCGATTGCCCAAGATGACAGCGGGCAGTTAATTGACCCCTGTCATGGCCTGAAGGACATTCAGCAACGCCAACTGCGGCACATTTCGCCAGCCTTTAATGAAGACCCATTGCGAGTATTACGCGTGGCGCGCTTTCATGCCAAGTTGGCGCATCTCGGCTTTTCAATCGCGCCAGAAACACGATTACTGATGCGCGAGATTAGTCGCTCTGGCGAACTGGCCACTTTATCGGCCGAACGTATTTGGCGTGAATTCAGTCAAGCACTAAACCAAGCCTCGCCTCAAATCTTCATTCAAACGCTTCGGCAATGCGAAGCTCTAGTCGCCTTATTACCCGAACTGGATCGCTGTTTTGATCAGCATGATAATATGCGTAACGTCGCTAGCCAGATAGGCCAGCGTACCGTCGAGGCATTAACTTACAGTGCCAAACAGAATTTGTCTGGGCCCGTTCGCTGGTCTTTATGCTTGCACGGAATTAACTACCTCAGTCGAGCAAAAAATATCGCTGCCAAAACGATTGGTCCAGAGCCTGATAGCAATGATCAAGTTAACGCCATTACGCAACGCTTAAAAGTGCCTAATGAATACAGTGAGCTAGCGCTATTGGCCGTGCACTATTGCGACCATATTATGCAAGCAAAAAACAGTAAGCCCGACTTAATTATTGACTTATTTGACCGCTGCGATGTGTGGCGAAGACCGGAAAGGTTTGAGCAGCTTCTCTATTGCTGCGAAGCATTAAGCGCGACTAATCACCAACAGACGCATACGGTATTAGGCTCAATCACGTTTTTACGCACTGCCTATCAGCGCTGCCTGCAAATTAATGCTGAACAATTTGTTAACGCAGGTCTAACAGGCAAAGCGATAGGGGAATCCTTAAGGAATGCACGGAAAATCTGTTTAGCGGAATTAAAACAACAGTTCTAATCAAGGCCAATTTAACGGCACTAAATTTTACTGCGATCTATGTGATTGCAGTGACTCATCACAACGACTAAGCATGACGACTAAGCACGACAAAGACTGCTGGTAATCGCAGCGCAATGAGCAGCCTGAATAGCCAAGGGTTTTCGAATGGTGATGGTAAGATCTAAAATAGCTGGATGTTGATCGAGTAAATAGCGTAACAATCGCTCGATTAACGTCTCAAGTAATAAACACTGTTGCGCTTGGGTAAAATCATTCACTTGCTGGGCAACACAGGCGTAGTCAACGCTGGCTTCAAGATTGTCGCCGCTGGCCGCATCGCTAATATCAACCTGCATATCAATGTCAAAAAATAAACGTTGCTCAACGTGCTTTTCCCACTCACAAAGACCAATCACTGTGTCGACAGCCAGATCTTCAATAAAAATATTTGCCACTGCTTCACCTCTACCGTTAATTACTTTTACACTAAACTGATGATTGCATTGGCTCTAATTCAGTTAATGGCCAACGCGGTTTCACATTAACCGCTAATGGTTCACGATGACCTGCCTGCAATCGCAGCGCCCCCGCCAGTGCAATCATGGCACCGTTATCAGTACAGTATTCAGGCCGCGCGTAAAATACCTTTGCCTGTTGTGAACCGGTCATGGTTTCTAAAGCCTGTCTTAGCCGTTGATTAGCGCTGACACCGCCGGCTATCACCAAGCGCTTGAGGCCGGTCTGCTTTAACGCTCGCTTACATTTAATCGACAGCGTGCTGACCACCGCCTCTTCAAAGGCATAGGCAATATCGGCTTTGGTTTGCGATGTCAATTCACCTTCCGCTTGCTGGCATTGAATAATGGTGTTTCTGGCAAAGGTTTTTAAACCGCTAAAACTGAAATCAAGACCGGGTCTATTCACCATGGGTCGCGGAAAAGTAAAACGACCGGGTTCACCGGTTTGAGCTAAGGCCGCAATTTTAGGCCCACCCGGATAGCTTAAGTCTAGCATCTTGGCGGTCTTATCAAAGGCCTCACCGGCCGCATCATCTAGCGACTCACCTAATAGACGATAGTCACCCAGTGCGACGACTTCAATTAATTGCGTATGACCGCCCGACACCAGCAAAGCAACAAACGGTAAGTCAGGCGACTGTTGCTCTAACATGGGCGCTAACAAATGGCCTTCCATATGATGTACGCCAACCGCGGGAATACCCCATGCCATGGCTAACGATCGCCCGATAGAAGCGCCCACCAACAGCGCACCGATCAAGCCAGGACCAGCAGTATAGGCAATACCATCAATAGCCGACGAAGCAATATTGGCCTCGGCCATCAGCTGTTTAATCATCGGTAAGGTTTTACGAATATGATCACGCGAGGCCAACTCAGGAACTACGCCGCCATATTCACTATGCAAATCAATCTGACTATGCAAGGCCTCACAAATTAAGCCTCGCTCTGTGTCATAAAATGCGATGCCTGTTTCATCACAGGAACTTTCTATTCCCAGCACTAACATGGTCTTGCTCTGAGCAAATCACTCATGAGATTCAATTTATAAGCCTTGAATTTTACTGACACGGACGTTGCTACCAGTGGAGAGAATTTTAACCCTGTCGCCCGCCACTAGCGCTGCGTTTGCCTGCTCGATCGCCTGAACAGTTGAAATCACTTCGCCACCATCCAGCTGGATGGTGTATTCCATACCCTGCGCTTTAGTCAGCGCACTTTCTGCTTTGGCACCGAGTGCCGCGCCTGCTGTGCCTACTAGCACGGCAGCGACTTCTGCCGTTCGACCATCATCGATACCCGAGCCCGCAATCGAACCTACCACGCCCCCAACAATACTGCCCATACCGGTTTGCGTTCCCTCTATGGTCACCGCTCTGGCATCGACAATAATGCCCAACTGAACGTCCTGAACCATTCTTGCCTCATCGCGGGAATAACTGGCCCCCGTTTGTTGGGTAGGCACAGCACAGGCCATCAAACTCAGTAAACTAACTAACAGGGTTATTTTTGAGAATGGATTAAGCATTGTCATGATTCAATGGCTCCTGAGTCATTAGGGTTAAAGCGTTAATATTACGACAGCCACAGTCATTCGAGGCAAGCCAATCATAAATAGATGCTATTTTGACCCAAAAATTTCTAAATTACTCCTTACTTAATTCCATTATTATCCCAGGCTGCACCGAATAAGCCGAATCATTGCGCGAGGAAAAACGAAAGCAATACGCGAGCAGATTGCCGATGTTTTAAAAAAACTAAATTAAATCATTGCTTTAAAGAAATTTTCGGCGTTATTAGCCCCCATTAAAAACCCGAGCTACCCTAGCGAGGATGGATTTATCGGCTACCAATTCAATAAAAATCACCAAGAACAGCGATAATCAACAAAACCCCCATCAGCCTTTGCAATTTAGTGCGAGGCTGTATAGAATTGCCGCCCTTATGAGTATTGGCCTAGCTAAGTCTGTTATTTTTCTCTGCCGACTCCAATAATGAATAAGAGTAACCCTTAACCCAGATCAGATAGTTGAGTTTATATGCCACAAGTCAGAGTAAAAGATAACGAGCCCTTTGATATAGCCTTGCGTCGTTTTAAGCGCTCCTGTGAAAAAGCCGGCGTCATAGCAGAAGTGCGCCGCCGTGAATTCTACGAGAAGCCAACCTCTGTCCGTAAGCGCAAAGCTGCCGCTGCGGTTAAACGCCATCAAAAGAAATCAGGCCGCGATATTCGTTCTCGCGTCCGTTTATACTAAGCGCACTGACCGCTTAGTTACAAAAACCCGGCCCTGAGTCGGGTTTTTTCGTTATAAGGCCGATCACCTGCCTCAGTTCGCGTTATACTATTAACCCATTAAAGCCCTAACACTGATACCTAAATAACACTACCAGCGAGGATAGCCTGTGAGTAAATGCGAGCAAAAGATAGCGATTGAAACCGCCATGAAAGCAGCCATGCGAGCAAAAGATAAACCCACACTGGGAACGATTCGTTTGATTCTTGCCGATATCAAGCGCATTGAAGTCGATGAACGCATCGATATTGATAATCAGCGTGTCTTGGGCGTATTGGATAAAATGCTTAAACAACGACGCGATTCTATCGAGCAATATCGAGCAGCCAGTCGCGACGATCTGGCCGTAATTGAAGAGCAAGAAATGGTGGTCATTCAAAGCTTCTTACCCACGCCATTAAGCGAGTCAGAAATTGCCGAACTCATCACTGCAGCCATTGCTGATACCGGCGCTAGCAGCATCAAAGACATGGGTAAAATAATGGCGCAGTTAAAACCGAAATTGCAAGGCCGGGCAGATATCGGCGCAGTGAGCGGTAAAATCAAAGCGGCGCTCGGCTAAGTAGGATTATTGACTGATTATGGCTGGCCGCATTCCACAACATTTTATCGACGATATACTCGATCGGATCGATATTGTTGAAGTGATTGACCGTCGCGTTAGCCTTAAAAAAACCGGCCGCAATTACTCGGCCTGCTGCCCATTCCACAATGAAAAAACCCCTTCCTTTAGTGTAAATCCTGACAAGCAATTCTATTACTGTTTCGGCTGCGGCGCCGGCGGCAATAGCATTGGCTTTATCATGGATTATGAAAATCTAGACTTTCCCGCAGCGGTAGAGTCACTGGCCAGTGTTGCGGGTTTAGAAGTGCCGCGAGAAGCAGGCAATTCAGCCGAGCAGCGACAACGAAAAAGTGAATCGCAAGGCCTTTATGACACCTTGGCCTGGGCGGCTAAGCACTTTCAACTACAACTACGACAACACAGTAATAAATCCCAAGCCATTGAATATCTAAAGCAACGCGGTTTGAGCGGCGAAGTCGCCCGCGATTTCGGTATCGGCTACGCACCACCCGGCTGGGATCATCTACTCAATGCCATTCCTATTGGCGAACAGCGGCCTCGGCAAATACAGCAACTTGAGGCCTGCGGCATGCTGGTCAAAAAAGACAGCGGCGATTTTTACGACCGGTTTCGCGAGCGAATTATTTTCCCTATCCGCGACAATCGCGGACGAGTCATTGCCTTTGGTGGTCGGGTGCTAAATGACGATAAGCCCAAATATTTAAATTCACCTGAAACACCAGTGTTTTCAAAACAGCGTGAACTTTATGGCTTATTTGAAGCACGCAAAGCCAACCGTCAGCTTGATTATATTTTGATGGTTGAAGGTTATATGGATGTGGTGTCATTGGTACAGTTTGGCATCACCAATGCGGTTGCCACGCTGGGCACAGCCAGCAGTATTTTTCATCTTGAAAAAATATTTCGTCACAGCTCAAAATTAGTCGTCTGCTTTGACGGGGATGCAGCCGGCAAAAAAGCCGCCGCCCGCGTGCTTGAAACCGCATTGCCGGCGATGACCGATGGACGCGAAATCTGTTTCTTGTTTTTACCCGACGGTGAAGATCCCGATACCTTTGTTCGCCAGCATGGCAAAGTCGCTTTTGACGCGCAAGTCGATAAGGCAATGCCATTAGAAAGCTTATTAATTGAGACTGCCAGTGAAGGCATCTCACTCGACTCCGATGCGGGTAAAGCCAAATTGAGTCAACGCGCCCTGCCACTTATTCAGCAATTGCCGCATGGCGTTTTTAAACAACTGATGCTCAGAAAGTTAGCCGTCATCACCGGCGCCGATATTCACCTATTGGAATCACAAGTGGCAAAAATATCCGCATCCAAAACCCAGCATCAAACGGAAGTGAGCAGCACTAAAAGCCAGCCAAAAGCTAAAGTAAGCACTGCACAGCCACCTCAAGAAGAAACCCAGGTCACCATTGGGATGGAAAAAACACCCATGGTATGGGCGATTGCCTTACTGCTACATTACCCTCAGCTTGCCGAACAACATTCGCTGCCCAGCTGTATTGACCAATTCGATAGCGAGGAAGCGCGATTACTGCGACTACTGATGAGCCATATCAACGCTCAAAATCAAACCGTCACCACCAGCCAATTATTGGGTTATTGGCACGGCACAGCAGAATCTGAGGCACTCAATCACTGTGCCAGTCGGCATAATACCCCTGAAAGTATCTCGGTGGCCGAGCAAGAATTTGTTGATATTTTAACCAGTATTGAGCGCCAGTTTGCCCGCCATCAGCGCAGTCAATTAGTGGCGGAATTAAAGCAAAAACCCTTATCTGAGTTAAGTGAAGAAGAAAAAAACACTCTCAAATCGATCAATATCCCAAGCGTAAACAAAGACAAATAAGCAGCCCTTTTTCTATAAATTGGCATAAACAAGCTCGAAAAAGCCATTAACGATAAAAATAAATGCCTGAGAGGCGTTTTTATCCAGAATATACTCTTCGTGGCGTGATTTGCATTATACCTATCGGTTTCTATACGTTATAATATCCGGCTAAATTTTGGACAGAACCGGTTTGACCGTCTAAACTTGTTATCGTCAGGCCAGTTGCTCGAAAAGCAATTAATATCGCGTCTAGGCGTTCGCTCAAATCAGCTAAATAGTTTTATCAAAAGGAAGGCAAAATTCAAACTAACGTACTGTAACTAACGTACTGTAACTAACCTACAACTATACAGCGGCGAACGAAGTATTTGTTATTTTATCTGCGAAGCTATAACAATTAACGCAGTGCTGAAAAATGACGCAGTGATCTTTATAACGTAACGCTCTATTGGATATTTTTCAGGAATTAAATACATGTCTGCCGATCAACAATCTCGTATTAAAGAACTCATCTCACGAGGAAAAGAGCAAGGATATCTGACTTATTCAGAGGTCAACGATCACCTTCCTGAAGATATCTCAGATCCTGATCAAGTCGAAGATATCATCCAAATGATTAACGATATGGGCATCAAAGTGTTTGAAACTGCCCCTGATGCCGATGACTTATTGCTAGCTGAAAACGAGTCAACCGACGATATTGCCGCTGCCGAAGCTGCCGCTGCACTCGCCGCAGTCGAGACCGAAGCGGGCCGAACAACTGACCCCGTCAGAATGTACATGCGTGAAATGGGCACCGTCGAACTGCTTACCCGCGAAGGTGAAATTGCCATCGCCAAACGGATCGAAGAAGGCATTCGTGAAATGATGGCAGCTTTAGCTTGCTATCCAAATGCCGTGAATACCATCTTATTGGAATATGCCAGCACTGAAACCGAAGAGAAAAAGCTCAGTGATGTGTTGATCGGCTATTTAGATCCTGCCGATTCAGTGCCTTCCGCTCAAGAAATTGCCGATGCACAAGCCGCTAAAACAGCCAAGGCAGCGAATGGTGAAGAGGAAGAAGAAGCCGTCGACACTGGCCCTGATCCTGAAGAAGCCAAAGAACGCTTTGATGCCATTGCCGAACTCAGCGTCAAAGCCGATCGGTCGATTAATCGCTATGGTCGTGAAGCCGCCTCGTCGGTGAAAAATTTATTTGAACTGGGTGAGAAATTCAAATACTTAAAACTGACCCCGCGTGTATTAGATCCGGTGATTAATAATCCTCGAGTAGCTCTACACCAAGTGCGCACCCAAGAGCGAGAAATCATGCGTCTGTGTGTGCAAAAAGCCAAAATGCCTCGCAAAGATTTTATCAAGGCATTTGTTGGTCATGAAACCGATATTAGCTGGGTCGACAATATTATTAAAGCCGACCAACAACCTTATGCAGCTAAACTCGCTAAGTCGCAAGAGGAAATTTTACGGGCGCATAGAAAAATAGCGTCAATTGAAACGCAAGTCGAGTTAAGTATTTCTGAAATCAAAGACATCAATCGTCGCATGTCGCTAGGCGAAGCACGCGCTAGACGAGCGAAGAAAGAAATGGTCGAAGCGAACTTAAGGCTGGTGATTTCGATTGCGAAAAAATACACCAACCGCGGTCTACAATTTCTCGACTTAATTCAAGAAGGCAATATCGGCCTAATGAAAGCAGTCGATAAATTTGAATACCGTCGCGGCTATAAATTCTCAACCTATGCCACGTGGTGGATCCGCCAGGCCATCACTCGCTCAATTGCCGACCAAGCGCGGACGATTCGTATTCCCGTGCATATGATCGAGACGATCAATAAGTTAAACCGTATCTCGCGACAAATGCTGCAAGAAATTGGCCGTGAACCCACCCCTGAGGAATTAGGCGAACGGATGGAAATGCCTGAAGACAAAGTGCGTAAGGTCTTAAAAATTGCCAAAGAACCGATTTCAATGGAAACACCGATTGGCGATGACGAAGACTCGCATCTGGGTGACTTTATTGAAGACGGCACCGTTGATTCACCCATTGAATCAGCCACTGACCAGAGTCTTCGCGATGCCACCACTGATGTGCTCGGCAGTCTCACTGCCCGCGAAGCCAAAGTACTCAGAATGCGTTTTGGTATTGAAATGAACACCGACCATACCCTCGAGGAAGTCGGTAAGCAGTTCGATGTCACGCGTGAACGGATTCGTCAAATCGAAGCCAAAGCGCTGCGTAAACTGCGTCACCCCTCGCGATCTGATCATTTAAGAAGCTTTTTAGACGAATAATCTTTTTTTGTTTCTATTTTAAAACGCGGCGTTTATAATCGCCGCGTTTTTATTTCTGACCTATACGCACCTTGTTAAGTTTAGTTACAATAATAGAAACCCATCAAAACGGGCCCGTAGCTCAGTTGGTTAGAGCATCCGACTCATAATCGGCAGGTCGAAGGTTCAAGTCCTTCCGGGCCCACCACTTCGCTTCGCTCGAGGCAGACCACGGCGGACACACTGTAACTACTTATTCCACGTATTGATTCCAAATCACCCTTCTATACCCGCCATTACGACAGGCCATTACGGGCAGTGTAACCGCATTGATAAAGACGATGATCGGCCTTGCCATCGTTTCACAGTTGAAGCTTGCTATGATAACGGCCACTAAAATTGAATAAACACGCTAAGCGTAAAATCGCGCAAAAACAATAAGGCAGGCAAAGCATGAAAATTGGCATGACATTACCCAGCATGGTGCCCGACACCGAATACAGGCGTGACACCACCCTCGACTGGTGCAGGCTGATCGACCAAGGGCCGTTCGAAAGTATTTCTGTCGGCGAGCGAACCACTTATGCTAATCAGGAAATTACCGTGCTACTGTCGGCCGCCGCTGCAATCACCGAACGAGTAAAACTCTATTCCACCATCTTTATTTTACCCACCCATGCCACTGCCGTACTCGCCAAGCAAGCCGCCACCATCGATGTGCTATCGAATGGCCGCTTAACGGTGGGCATCGGCTCTGGCGGTAGAGAGCATGATTATATTGCCGCCGAAAAACCCTTTAAAAATCGCTTCAGCCGCATGGAACAACAAGTGCATGAGTTAAAATCGCTGTGGGCCGGTGAGCCACCGTTTGCCGATGCCGACCGCGTAGGGCCGGCGCCAGTTCAAGCCGGCGGGCCGCCATTATTTGCCGGCGTTGGCGGACCTAAATCGCTGGCTCGAGCCGCACAGTGGGCCGACGGTCTGTTTGGCCAAAATGTCGG
>PBSZ01000073.1 GCA_002726445.1 Cellvibrionales bacterium
AACGACTTACGCTGGTCTCGGAGCTGCATTAAACGCTGGGGCAACCGGTGATACCTTTAGTGTTACAATTGATGGCACAAATATTTCAGCCACAGTTGGAGCTGGTGTTACTGCCGGAACATACGGCATTGCGTCACTTGTAAATGACCTCAACGCGGCAAATCAGGCACTTGCTACACCCGTCGCCATTACATTCAGCGCATCGGGAAGCGATATGCTGGCAACAGCCAATAATACCGCAAGCAACATCGATATGTCAGCTGCAATTCAACGTAACAGTGGTGCTGTTGGTACGGCGACAATTACAACACGCGCTGCAGCAGCGGTTGCAAGAACGGCAACATTTGACGCACCGGGCGTTGTTCGCCAAGCCAACGATATTGTAGAAGTTACAGTTAATGGTGACGTATTCAGGGGAGTAGTCGCAGGTACCGCCCTCACTGACGTGGAAACAACCCTGGCTAGCGCCACAAATGCTGCCGGCACAGTATTGAACACGTTGTATACTGTAGCAATCGACAACACAAACGACCTGAAGTTTACCGCCGTTGCAGCTGGTGCTTCAGCTAATGCGGATACGCTTGTGGACCTCACATATGTTGAGGCAACAACTCTACTAACTACCGATGCAACTGGTGGTGGTCATGACACAACGGTAACTCAGGGTGTGGATACGCTTGTATCTGTCGCTGCCACCAAAGTTGGTAGCAGCACAGCAGATGCAGCAGTAAACACACTGTTTGGCAACTACTCAACTCAAAGTTCTACCTTTGTAACAACATCAAACTCTTCAATTTCTTTAACAGAAGCCTCAAAATTGGAGTTTGGTGCCGACGCTTTGAGTGCAGCTTTGACCACATATCGTACAGCTTCAGGTCAAACAGGTGGAACATATTCCATCAGCGGTACCGACAGTGCGAAGTTCTCGATTGATAAGACATCAGGATTGGTAACCAACGTTGCTGATATGGATGCTGACAGTAACACATCTTTCACCTTTGATGTGTCCTACACCGACAAGGCTGGTGGTGTATTTACTGACACCGTGACACTTAACTTGCTTAACTCTACAACAGATGACGGAACACACCTTGGTGACGTTGACTTAACTTCGTCGACATCAGCAAATACCGCCATCACAATTCTGGACACAGCTATTAACCAGATTGCATCTGCCCAAGCGAAGCTTGGTGCTATTCAGAACAGGTTACAGCATAACATCGATAACCTTTCTGCAGCATCAATGCTTACTGAAACAGCTAAAGGCCGTATCGTGGACGCCGACTTTGCCCGCGAGACAACTGAGCTGTCAAAACAGCAAATCCTTGGACAGGCGGCTACATCAATGCTTGCTCAGGCGAACCAGTCTAAGCAATCAGTGCTCGCACTGCTTCAATAGAAACAGAGAACTCAAATTAAAAAAAGGGGCGCCAATGGCGCCCCTTTTTATATCTTTTAGATATTCAATTACCCCTGAAGCAAGCTCAAGATAGACTGTGATGTACGATTAGCCTGAGCCAGCATTGCCTGAGCCGCCTGGCTCAGAACCTGAGCACGATTTAACTCAACTGTTTCAGCAGCAATGTTAGCATCCTGGATTCTTGACCTTGCCCCTTTTGTATTTAGAGCAATATTAGACAAGTTACTAATTGTATATTCCATCCGAGACATAGTTGCGCCAAGATCAGAGCGCTCAAGATCAACACGAACCAGAGCACCGTCAACAGCGGTTAACATTTTCTTTGCCTGATCCACTGTTAGGACACTCAAATCAGACACAGCGGACAATGTTGCTGCCCCTGGTGTCTCTTGGAAGAGTCCACCACCATCAGCACCAGTTGCTGCAGTGGCAATTGAAAACACGTAAGGCGAATGAAACTTTAAGACACCACTGACGCGCATTGAATTGTTGTTTGCAGCGCCTTCGGTCATTAATGAAGCATCACCAAGACTTACAAAGTCCTCATCAGCCGGAAAAACATTGGCCGAAATTGTATTTGCTGTAAGCTCATAGCCCTCCATTACGATATCGTATCCTTCATTTGAAACCAGTGACAGCTGCGCTCCATTTGGAGATACTTTAGCTGTAATACCGGTAGACCCTGAAGCGCCGTTAACTGCATCTGCTAATGAACGCAAGTCTGCATCACGGCCACCGGTTATACCAAAATCCACGGTACCCGAGATCACCTGGGGCGTAGTATTTTTTCCGTATAGCTTAAATGAAACAGTATCTTGAAGAGCAGCAGCTTGGTCTGGGAACGTAATGTTCACACGTGTTTGCGCTTCGGCATAAACACCAGTATCACCTTGAATTGCGTTGATGGACGAAACTACATCGCGCGCAGAACTGCCGCCATTAACATCAACGGTTCTCGTCCCGACATTACCATAAATTGTAAGGTTCTCAGTTTCAACAATTCCACTCGTAATACCTGCCAAAGAAGTGCCCAGCTTGGGCTGAGCCGCTGCAGGCACTTGCGTATTATTGTCATCAGCAACACGGTTTGTGATTGTCAAAGCGACAGTCTCAGTAACCAGCGTGACTCCAAGCTTGGCATAATTTACTTCAAAATCATAGACATTGTCTGCACCATTATCAGTTTGATTGTCGAAATCTAATCTCGCTGTGACGGTACCAGTGGTAGCGTCAATTGCAAAAAGGGCAGCATCTGTGCCTGAAAGAGTGAATGTACCACCCGTAGTATCGGCTGCGATCTTATTGATAGAGTTGGCGGTAGTTGTGTCACCGCTCATCTTAGTCAGCGCCACACTCACGTCGCCCTCAGGTGACGTAATTGCGCTTGAGGAAGCGGCTTTTGCCCCGTCTGGACTAACTGCAGCAGCAACATACGTTGCGTCATTACTGCCGGATGTCTTTGAAATAGAATAGGTACCAGTAAAGTCTCCAGCCACGTTCTGTGTGAATACAACTGAGTCCGTTCCAGATTTAGTTAGGCCAACTCCCAAAGCTGAAGTATCTAAAGCAACAATGAGATCAACAATGGCCTCAATGTTCGCAGCGGGGCCGGTATCAGTTACCGTAATGCTATTGGTACCATCACTAATCGTGTAGACATCGTTCGACGCAGGAGTTCCGGCGTTTGTGATCTGTACTGTTGCAATCTCAGCAGCAGCAGTTATTCCACTGGGCGTGGATGTGGTCCGAGTTGAAGTTGCAGCGCCGATTACGACGTCAGCAACATTCTGATTGGATGTTGATAACACATACTCACCGAGGCCCTGTGGACGGACATCTTCGATTGACAAATAAGCCGTATCATTTGGCTGAAACCCTACTTGAAATGTTGTATCCTGAAAATCACCATTCAACATTTTAACGCTATTAAACGTGCTGCTCTCAGCAATCCTATGCAGTTCATTCTGCATTGCCACGACTTCATTGTTAAGGGCTTGACGATCTTGCCCTGTATAAACGCCGTTCGCTGCCTGGACTGCGAGTTCACGCATTCTGTGTAAGATCTGGGAAACTTCTTCTAGAGAGCCTTCGGCAGTTTGGGTCAACGAGATCGCATCTGCAGCGTTTCTAATCGCCGCCTCGATACCTTTGATCTGTGACGTCATTCGGTTCACAATTGAGGCCCCAGCGGCATCATCTACCGCATGGTTCAAGCGCAACCCCGAAGAGATCCGCTCAAGCGCCTTGTTCATTGACCCTTCCTTATTATTAAGGTGATAGAGGGTCGTGACCGAAGCCATATTAGTGTTAATCTTACTCATAATCTTCGCCAATCCACAAAATTTTGACTAATGAAAACGCTGCAAGTAGCGTGCCAAAAATGGACCCTAAATAAATTAAAAGATTTTTTGTTGTTACCCTTAGCTGTCTAACATCTATTTTTTGGTAGATGCCTGAGCCTGTAAATCTCGGCAGCCCTATCGTGGACTTAACAACATAACTTCTCATAATTCTGTTTCCATGTTTTTTTGACACAGGTGGAGTTTTGCAAAAGTCATGCCAAAACAAGTAAAACTCGTCATGCACAATAACAAAGTGAATTTCTGAGAAATTTAGAATGCGAAGCGCTACTAGGCTGGGATCGATATTTTCACCACCTATTCGTCTCAACACTTGTCTCGACAGAACGGTTATCTCTCGAACCCTTTGGAAGCATATGTCTCAAAAAACTGACATCATGCTTTTTATGTTTTTAACTGTAGGTGCACAAGATCCTGTTTTTTATCCTAAAAACAGCAACAATGAAACTGCGTGCAACCAACTTCTTATTTAATCAAAAACAACGCGTCATTTTTGAGTCTTCACAACAAACAAACCCCCAAATATGGAGCTATCAAACTCTTTTCTGAGCTTCACATTTTCAAAATGAAGCTCTTGCATCTCCAATCTATCAAAAATTGCTTGCAAATATCTCCTTGAATGTGAGTAGCGGCCTGTTGGCTCCAGAACAAAGCCATCAGTGTCGTTCAGCTCAACTGTGAAGATAAGTTTTCCAACCCTTTTATTCCGTTTTTTGACTAATGAGAAAACATCTACCAAGTCACCAACATAAATAAAAACGTCATTTGCTATAAAATAATCAAAATCCAAAGATTGGGTGGATAGGTATTGTTGGATATCACAATGAAAGAGTTTTTGATAACTCTTGCTTTCTTTCGCCTGTTTTAGCATCTCTTTAGATAGGTCAACTCCGACAACTAGAGCGCTCAAATCGCTAATTGCCTCTCCCATAAGACCGGTACCACAACCAAGATCAAGAACCGAAATCGTATTATTTACAATATGGCCTTGGCGCATCATGGCCGCAACAACACTTGGAATCTGGTAATCCAATTCATCAACAAGCGTTCTTTCAAACGTTGCTGCGTAATTATCAAATAAATTTTCAACATACCCTGGGGGCGGTTTTTCTGTTGTTACACCAGAAAGTGCGTTCATTAAGTGCAACACTTCAGGAATTTTGGGATTGAAAGAAATTACAAGCCGATAGCCGTTAAGGGCATTCGAATAATCATTAAGTTGCGCATAGGCATTAGCCCTATTAATAAGGGCAAGCTCATGGCGTGGATTTAAGCTTAGAACTTTCGTGTATTCGGGAATCGCCAAGCTGTACTGCTTCATATTGGACAGTGTCTTTGCAATATTATAAAGCGTGTCTTGATCTTCTGGTTTCAAGAGAAGTGCGGCTTTGAAAGCCTTGATAGCCTGCCCAAAATATTGCTGCTGAGCTCGTAAAACACCTAAATTAAAGTGAGCTTCGTAAAGAGAGGGATTCAAATCTATTGCGCGGCTATAATCACTAATCGCTTCGTCAACCCTGTTTAACTCTTTATAGGCAACCGCACGATAATTAAAAGCTTCTGCCAAGTTTGGGTTAAATTTAATTGCTTTTGAGAAATGCAAGCTTGCTTTCTGATATTTTCTTTTGTCAAAAAGTAAAATGCCAATTAGCAGATTAGCATAGACATGCTCTGGATTTGCATCAAGGACAACACAATAAGACCTTGTTGCGTTCTCCAGGTCCCCGCTCGAGTGGGCCTTTATTCCAGATGCCATAATGGCATCAAAGTCCCCATTGGCTTGATTGTGTTGCAGAGAAGCATCCATTTGATTCCATCAAGGCAGCGCTGTGCCTCGCGCCCTTTCTTGAACTTTCAGATTTTTAAAAGCGCTTTTAAAAAAAATCGGTTCAATTTACAGAACGACAGAATTTCAAATAATATTAGAATTGAGAGACGGTTTTACCTCTTGGTTAATCTCACTTTTCCATTACTTTAGCGGATAAAATCAAATAAGCTTTGTTGACCAATTTTTGCAAAAGCTTGCTGAGCCGCCTCACGGTTTGTTAATTGAGCTTGTAGATCAGTAACCAATTTTGCGAGGTCTGCATCATTCAACTTCGAGATATCTTTCGTGATTACTAGCTTGCGAGATTCAATAGCCTGTAACTGGACAGTGGCCTTCATCTCAAAAGCTCCGAGTTCTGTTTGTTTCAAGGACAAGTGATCCATTGCTGCTCTTATATTTAGAAGGTTAGTTCCAAGCAATTGGTCCACATCGGCGAGCGTCCGCATTCCCCCGACAGCTGTCCCAGCCTCATCAATAGGAGTGAAATGTAATCTTGAAACGATATCTGTTTCAGCGGCATCTTGGCCATCAATCTCAATATTCCGGATAGCAATAGTTCCATTTTGATCATCACTTAATAAAATGGTTTGGGTTTCAGCTTCCAAGGTGGCTACTATCCCCGTGGAGGGTGATGATAAATTGATATCATCAACTACTTTCTGCAGGTTTCCAGGTTCTGCATTAGTGCTAATTGTGGCACTACCCTTAGCTCCTGAAAGAGAGAACGACCAGTCTTGAGCATTTTCAGGCAAAGAGAATTCAAGCCTTGCATTAGCATCTGCTTGACCAAAGTCTGATAGCTCTCCTGTTGAAGATATTGAGTTTTGAACCTCATCTATAATGTCAAACACACCTTTAGGGCCCACTGGAGTTTGAACCCTCATGTAGGTTGAGCCCCCATCGATACTGGTCTTGACGTTCATGCTCTCAGAAATTTGGAGTGAATGGGATCCCCGATCACCATTATATTGGACAGATCCGTCTGAATTCATTTCAAATGATGTCTCATTGGTATTGAAACCCGAAAAAAGACTTTGGCCTTGAGAGTCTCGAGTGTTTGCCAAACTGACTGCTGCTTCTTTTAATTGAGCAATCTCCGTCAGGATTGCCTTGATACTAAAGCCGTCATAAATTCCATTGCCAGCTTGCGCAGTCAACTCAGCGATCCTTGTCAAAATACTAATAGACTCATTTAAGGTTTGGTCACCCAAGCGCAAACGGCTCTGCGCAAAGCCTACGTTTTTCTCAAAGCGATCCAGAATTTGTTTTTGCTCTTGAGCTGCAGATAGGTGAACGGCGCCAATTGGGTCATCGGATGCCTTCAATATATTCTTACCACTGGACACACGGTCTTGCAGATCTTGAATATTTTCATTCATTTTACCAAATTGGCGGACTTGCTGTTCTGTGAACACTTTTGAACTTATTTGCATAAAAATCCCCTAAACGACATCAATCAATGTTTGAAATAGTTCTCGTGCAGTTGACAATACTCGGGCAGATGCCTGGTATGCTTGTTGATATTCAAGTAGCGCCGCAGCCTCACTATCAAGATTTACTCCCGAAAACTCAGATTTTGATTCCAAAGCAGCGTCTCGATTGGCTTCGGCAGCCTCATGGGACATCTTGTTTGAATTTACAGCCGCCCCAACAGAGGCAACAATATTATTAAATACCGTTTGGAAACCTCCAGAACCAGTGCCATTGGTGTCTGAGACCTGAAAAGTAAGTATCTTGTTCAAGTTTCGATTATCACCCGACGGATTGGTATTGGCCTGAATAGTGAACTTATCGTGGTTTACTGCTGATCCTCTTAATTCAAACTCATAACCCGAAAAACTTGTTAACCCGTTGACATCTAGCTGACGTGTTGCAATGGAGTGCCCCGAAACAAGATCTAAAACCTCAACGGTTTGACTGTTTTGATCAGTCATTTCCAAAACTAACGATTCTTGCAATACCTGAGGAACTGGTTGGTCATACGTACCGCCAACAGCTCTGGCGCCAGAGCCAGTAACTAAAACAATTAGAT
>PBSZ01000074.1 GCA_002726445.1 Cellvibrionales bacterium
TGGTCTTCGCAGTCAACTTCATCAGTCAATATGGCTGACTCTGGGCTTAGGTGTAATGGGTGTGCTGTCGATTCTTTTGGCGGCAACACTTTTAATGGATGCAGGTTTTGATCCTGATATGGCATCAAGAGCTAATGACTATTTATTGGCTATTGCTTGGGGCGCAATACCGATGACGATGCTGCCAGCTTTGCGAGGTAGTCTTGAAGCGATGAGCCTTACGCGAGCAGTGCTATGGATTAACTTCAGTATTTTCTTAATTAATATTCCCCTGGATTATTTTCTTATTTACGGACTTTATGGTTTTCCTCAGTTAGGCGCTGAGGGCTGTGCATGGGCAACAGCTTTGCTGCTTTGGTTGGGTTTATTAGCGAATCTTGCCATGCTTAATTGGCATCGTTCGATTCGCCACCTTTCAGTTTTTAAGCATTTTCAGTGGCCGCAATGGCAAAGAATTCGAGATACTTTTCTCCTAGGTTTACCAATTGGTTTTTCTGTCTTAATAGAGATGAGTATGTTTTCTGGTGCGGGAATGTTGATAGCATATTTTGGACCGATTGCTGCCAGCGCCCATTCTGTGGCGATTAGTATCGCCTCAGCGTCTTTTATGATATATCTTGGCTTGGGCCAAGGTATGACGATTCGCACTTCACAGCAGTTAGGTGCAGGGGAGAGTGAGGGTGCTTTGTACAGTATTAAGGTTGGCATAACCTTAAGTATGTGCCTAGCGTTGTTAGTGACGGTTTGTTTTTTAGTTTGGCGTCACCAATTGGCTGGGCTTTATACACAAGATACGATAGTCATTGATCTTGCGGTAAAGCTACTTTTATTTGGGGCTATTTTTCAGTTAGTCGACTGTCTGCAGGCTGTTAGTATTTGTGCATTGCGCGCTTATCATGATACTGCTAGCCCTGCAAAATTTCAGGCGGTTGCTTATTGGTTTATTGGCTTACCTGTCGGTGTATTACTTGGCTTTTATTTTGATATACCTGGCCTCAATGACGCTTCTGCTTTTTGGTTTGCTATGCTGCTAAGCCTAACCATTTCTTCTGGACTGATTACTCGGCGATTGTGGCATATTAGCGCTTTATCAACGGTGGTTAAGCCGTGATTTAAAATTCAAAGCTGTGCAAGGCGATTTGACCTTGTTGCGCTTTGAGATACCATCCTTTGCTGTCCCAGTCGCCTAAGACATAGCGTTTAAGTTTTTTTTCATCGGTGCTTGGTAATTGGTGAACGGCGGGTCTGTGAGTATGACCATGAATTAAAATATCGACGCCATGCTGCTCAAAGGCTCTAGTTACCTCTGAAGCGGTGACGTCCATTATGTCTTCGGCTTTTGTGGCATTCGCGCTGCGACTTTTTTCTCTTAACATGGTGGCAATGGCGCGTCGTTCCGATAAGGGCTTGTTCAGTAATGTCTGCTGCATCTTTGGATCGCGTATCATCTCTCGAAAATCCATGTATTCCTTGTCGGCAGTACACATACTGTCACCGTGCATCAGTAGCGCTGATTGATCATAAAGTTCGATTACTGAGGGGTCGGGCAGCAGTTTGCAATTACAGGCTTTTGAGAACTCATGACCCATTAAGAAATCTCGGTTACCCACCATAATGGAGACCTTTACATTTTTTTCGGCCAGCATCAGGAGTTGTTGCTGAAGTAATTCTGCAATGGCGCAGTTGTCGTCATCACCAAGCCATGCGTCACAAAGATCGCCAAGAATATATAGGTGACTCGCTTGCGTCGCTTGGTGAGCACAGAAATCGACAAAGGCCTGACTGATATCCGGTCGCTGTTCACACAGGTGGATATCAGAGATGAATAGGCTATGATCCGTTGAGTTGGATGATGCCATCTGCAGGCCTCGTAAATTTAAGTTACGCTTCGACGCTAGCCGATTCAATAACGATAGGGCTAAGGGGTACATCTTGGTGGTGGCCGCTAGAACCTGTCGCTACCGATTTTATCGCTTCGACGACATCCATACCCTCAACTACTTTGGCAAATACGGCATAGCCCCAGCCTTGTGCGTTCTTGCCGCTGTGATTCAAAAAACCATTATCTGCGACGTTAATAAAAAATTGTGAGCTTGCTGAGTGAGGGTCATTGGTTCTCGCCATGGCCAAGGTGCCAACACTATTTTTAAGGCCGTTATCGGCTTCATTTTCTATTGATGGGCGAGTTTGCGATTCGTTCATATCGGCGTCAAAGCCGCCACCCTGTATCATAAAGCCATCAATAACGCGATGAAAAATCTTACCGTCATAGAAGCCATCTTCGACATATTGTTGAAAATTAGCGGCAGTATTAGGAGCCTTATCAAAGTCTAACTCAATGCTGATAACGCCCATATTCGTGTTCAATTTGATCATAGTTAATTTACCTGTCGAATTGTCTTAATTTTCCCACCAAATGCTACTGCTGGTTAGGGTTTAAGAGGTTATACTAACCGCTTTACAGCTGCAGTTGAAGTTGCCAAGAGTAGGATATTTCACAATATGGCCACAATTGAGCAGTTTGATTGATAGGTATCACTTTACTTGGACAAAATAATGGCCGAAGAAAGCGCTTCAATTCATCAGCAGGACGCATCTGTTAATCAAGATGAGACCGTCAGATCCTCTCATTTTTTGCGACAAATTATTGAGCGTGATTTGGCCGACAAGCCATCTCAAGAGCTGGTGACACGTTTTCCTCCAGAGCCGAATGGCTATTTACACATTGGTCATGCCAAGTCTATCTGTGTTAATTTTGGTTTGGCAGAAGACTACCAAGGCCATTGCCATTTACGCTTTGACGACACAAACCCTGAGAAAGAGAGTCAGGCATTTATCACCGCAATCGCAGATGATATTCAATGGCTTGGCTTTACCTGGCATGGCAGTATTCGTTATGCCTCTGACTATTTTGATCAGTTACATGGTTTTGCTGTTCATCTTATTGAGCAGAATCTTGCTTATGTTTGTCACCTAAGCCCCGAGCAGGCGAGAGAATATCGCGGCACTTTAACGAAGCCAGGGGATAATAGTCCTTATCGAGATCGCAGTATCGAGGAGAATTTAGCGCTATTCGCAGAAATGACGGCGGGTGATTTCGATGACGGTACCTGCGTGCTACGGGCAAAAATTGACATGTCCGCCCCTAATATTAATTTGCGCGACCCGATTATTTACCGGATTAGAAAAGTGACTCATCATCAGACCGGTGACAAATGGTGCGTGTACCCAACTTACGATTTTACTCATGGTCAGTCTGATGCCATTGAAGGTATCAGTCATTCTATCTGTACCTTAGAATTTGAAGATCATAAGCCCTTATATAATTGGTTTTTGGCACAACTGCCAGTGCCTTGTCAGCCGCGACAATATGAATTTTCTCGTTTAAATCTTAACTATACTGTTACGAGTAAGCGAAAATTAAAACGATTAGTCGATGACGGTGCCGTGTCCGGCTGGGATGATCCACGTATGCCCACAATATCAGGCATGCGTCGACGGGGCTATTCACCGGTATCCATCAAAAACTTTTGTCAGGCAACCGGTGTCACTCGAGTGAATGGTGTGGTTGATATGGCTATGCTCGAATTTGCTGTTCGTGAGTATCATAATATACATGCATCCCGTGCCATGGTGGTTATCAATCCGCTCAAGCTGGTGATCAGTAATTACCCGGCAGATCAGTTAGAGCATTTAGACGCGCCTAATCATCCGCAAGACAGCGCTATGGGTTCTCGAAAGGTGCCCTTTACGCAGACCATTTATATCGATAAAGCAGACTTTAAAGAATCTGCCAATAAGAAATTCAAGCGTTTGGTGATTGGAAAAAAAGTGCGTTTACGTAATGCCTACGTGATTATGGCTGAGTCAGTAGTTAAGGATGATAGCGGCGAGGTTACAGAAGTTCATGCTAGTTATGACCCTGATACGATGGGCAATGATCCAGCCGATGGCATCAAACCCAAAGGTGTTATTCAGTGGGTGTCAGCCACGGAAGGTAAGTCGATAACAATAAGAGAATACGATCGACTGTTTAGTCATGAGTCGCCAGAAAAAGCCTCTGAAGATGGCGGCGACAGCGATTTTATGGCCTGCATTAACCCAGACTCATACTGTGAGCATACCCAATGTATCGCTGAGCCCTCCTTGTTAAATGCAAAACCTGAGCAAGTTTTTCAGTTTGAGCGTGAAGGTTACTTTGTTGCAGATCGCCATGACTTTAGCAATGATCAGCCTGTTTTCAACAAAACCATTGGCCTGCGCGATAGCTGGCCTAAACAAGAGCAGAGCTAACGATGGGCTTGCAACTATACAATACCCAGCAGCGTAGCAAAGAAGTTTTTGAGCCGATTGATCCCCAGCGCATTACTATGTACGTCTGTGGTCCTACCGTTTATAACCGTGTTCATATTGGTAATGCACGACCGGCGGTGGTCTTTGATACCTTGTTTCGACTTTTAAAGTCGCTGTATCCCAATGTCATCTATGCGCGAAATATTACCGACATCGATGATAAAATTATCGCTGCAGCGGCTGATTCAAGTGAGTCGATCGAAGCGATCAGCCAGCGTTTCGCCGCGGCCTATTTTGAAGATATGGCCGACTTACATAATTTGACACCAACCATTCAGCCTTATGCCACTGACCATATTGAGCCTATGATCAGCATGGTGAGTCGCTTAATAGACCAGGGCCATGCCTACGAAGCGCAAGGGCATGTGTTATTTGCCGTTGAATCGATGGCCAATTACGGTCGCTTATCCAACCGAAGCCTTGAAGACATGTTAGCGGGTGCGCGCGTAGAAGTGGCTGACTATAAACGTTATGCCGGTGATTTTGTGCTTTGGAAACCTTCTTCGGATGATGAGCCTGGTTGGCAAAGTCCATGGGGTAGGGGTCGGCCTGGTTGGCATTTAGAATGCTCAGCTATGATAGAGACACATCTTGGCGAAACTATCGATATTCATGGCGGCGGTCGGGATTTAATTTTCCCACATCACGAGAATGAAGTAGCTCAAAGCGAATGCGCCCATGGTGGCAAGACATTTGTGCGCTATTGGTTACATAACGGCTATATCAATATCGATGGCGAGAAGATGTCAAAGTCGTTAGGCAACTTTAAAATGGTTAGAGATTTACTCAGCCATTTTAATGGCGAAACACTTCGCTTTGCCTTGTTAAGCGCCCAGTATCGATCTGAATTAACGTTTAGTAGTGATTTGCTGGAGCAAGCCAAGTCAGTTTTAGATGGCCTCTACGGTGCTTTGAGAGGGGTCAGTAGCGTTGAAGCGATGAACCCTGATGATTTAGCTGAACACCCCGTTTACTTAGCTTTATTAGATGATCTGAATACGCCGGTGGCCATTCGGGAATTGCATCAGTTAGCCAGGGCCATGACACAAGCCACTGGCGATCAACAGGCGCGCTTAAAGGGGCAGTTATTAGCCTGTGCCGAATTGATGGGTCTATTACAGCAACCGCCAGAAGCGTGGTTTCAAAGCGCAGTTAAGGATGATGCGATTGACCCTGAAGCCATTGAGGCACTTATTCAGGCGCGTGACGAGGCTAAATTAGCCAAAGATTATGCCCGTGCCGATGCGATTCGTAATGAATTGAGCGAAGCGGGAGTGCAGCTAGAAGATGGTCAAAATGGCACCACTTGGCGTCGAGACTAGCAGATACGTTCGAATGTGACTGAGCTTATGATTTTATTAGGCTTTTTTTTTTGATTTTGCAGTAATTGCTAAGGCAATATACGAGAAAAGTGGCATTTTTGGCTTTGATGGATTTGACGATTGCTTACGAGGTGAGTAGAATCGCGCCTCTTGTTAAGGGTCTTACCAATACAAGTATTCGGGGATTAGCGCAGTCTGGTAGCGCGCCTGCTTTGGGAGCAGGATGTCGGGGGTTCAAATCCCTCATCCCCGACCAATTTTACCTACTGATGAAACTAGGGTCTGTTAAGAATCGCTTTATGAGATCTAACGGAACAGTAGGCTGTTGTCATGAATGTCTTCACAATCAGGCAACAAAATAGCAGTTAATGGTGGGCGTAGCTCAGTTGGTAGAGCGCCGGATTGTGATTCCGGTGGTCGTGGGTTCAATCCCCATCGTCCACCCCATTTTCTAGTCCTCAACGCATTCGATGCTGTTGAGAGTTAACGAAAGCTGCGCCCGTAGCTCAGCTGGATAGAGCATCCGCCTTCTAAGCGGAGGGTCGCAGGTTCGAATCCTGCCGGGCGCGCCACTTCTTAAGCGTTTTTATTTCGCTTGTATTAATGAATAACCTTAAAAAAATAAAATTCCTAAACAGTTTGGCTGCTTAAATATTCTTCGTAGCTGCCTTGAAAATCAATTAAGCTTTGATCTTTTATTTCTATTATACGGGTCGCTAAAGACGATACAAACTCCCTGTCATGGCTAACAAAAATCAGTGTACCCGCGTAATGTTCAAGCGCAAGGTTGAGCGCCTCGATAGATTCCATATCCAAGTGATTCGTTGGCTCATCCATAATGAGGATGTTGGAGTCCATCATCATGAGTTTACCAAATAATAAACGATTCTTTTCACCGCCTGAACAAACACTGACTTTTTTATTAAAGTCTTCGGACGAAAATAACAGTCGACCTAATGTGGCCCGAACGATCTGATCATCGTGGTGAGGTTTTTGCCACTGACTCATCCAATCAAATAAAGTCAGTGTGTTTTCGAATGCAGTATTGCTGTCTTGCGGGCAGTAGCCAAGAGTGGAGTTCTCAGACCACTTAATGGCCCCTTCAGCAGGGCTAATCTCATTGACTAAGCATCGCAAAAGCGAGGTTTTGCCAGCACCATTTTCACCGATCACTGCCAATCTTGCGCCTGCTTCTAGAATGATATTACCGTCGGAAAAGAGACGTTCTTCATCAAAGTGATGACCTAACTTTTCAAGAATCAGTGCCTGACGATGAAGTTTTTTATCCTGCTTAAAGCGAATATAGGGCGAAGAGCGGCTAGAAGCTTTGATCTCATCAAGTTTTATTTTATCGAGCCGTTTAGCGCGCGATGTTGCCTGCTTAGCCTTAGATGCATTGGCAGAAAAGCGACTAACAAACTGTTGTAAGTCTGCCATTTCAGCACTTTTCTTGGCATTGCTTGCATGAAGTTGCTCGCGTGCTTGTGTGGCAGCGGTCATATAATCGTCATAGTTGCCCGGGTACACTCGGAGTTCGCCATAGTCGATATCAGCCATGTGCGTGCACACTGAATTTAAAAAGTGCCTATCGTGGGAGATGATCACCATCGTGCTTTTACGGTCGTTGAGTATTGCCTCAAGCCACCGGATGGTGTTGATGTCGAGGTTATTTGTCGGTTCGTCAAGCAGCAGTATGTCGGGATCAGAAAAAAGCGCCTGAGCCAATAAAACACGCAATTTCCAGCCGGGAGCCACTTCTTTCATTAGTCCGAAATGAAAGGATTCCTCGATACCCGCCCCAATCAAAATTTCACCGGCACGGCTTTCAGCGGTGTAGCCATCAAGTTCAGCAAACTGAACCTCTAAATCAGCCACCGCCATGCCTTCTGCTTCAGACATTTCAGCTAAACTGTAAATACGGTCGCGTTCTTGCTTAATCTGCCACAGCTCTTTATGACCCATAATAACCGTATCAATGACGCTAAATTCATCGAAGGCATACTGGTCTTGGCTCAGTGTCGCCATTCGTTCATTTGGCGTTAATGAAACATTTCCCGCAGTGGGCATTAAGCTGCCATCCAATATCTTCATGAAAGTCGATTTACCGCAACCGTTGGCGCCAATTAAGCCGTATCGATCGCCGTTACCAAATTTAACGGAAATATTTTCAAATAAAGGCTTGGCGCCAAATTGCATGGTGATATTAGCTGTGGTTAACAAAGTAATTCCTAATGTGTAATTTCGACTAGTGTTTGATATAGGTTAGCAACAAGCCTGCCTATAAATAATGGCATGCACTATAGTCATTTACGCTTTAAGGGTCGAGTGGGAAGTTGGGAAATTTTAAAGTTTTATTACCATCTAAATAATCGAACCATTATGCTAGCGATCGCATGCTTCAACAATCGCTAAGAATTTATTCAAGTCTCTTTAACTAAAAAAATGTCATAAAAGGATCAAGGAAAACCACAGCCAATTTTTTGTGGCAAGAGGGAATATTTGAAAGCATAAGGAAGGGTTTTTGAATCCTTCCTTATGCCACTTAGTGGGTTCTAGGGACAACCCGGCGCACTGGCATCAGTGTTGACTGGGTAGTTTTGGCCCACATTAAACCCAGATGAGTCCCCTATGTTAACCTGCGTTACCCCGCCGTAAGAACCATTGGGTGCATACATTGTTGAAACATTTCTCCCGCAAATCTTTGTTAGACCACCCCGTAGGTACCTTGATCCCCCCTCGTGTTGAAGCCATATCCATCCATTTGCATATTGGTGTTTAACAACGACTCGGTTTGTTGAGCAAGTCTGTGTTTGTGCCTGCTCATCCATAATGCAAAACGGAGTTGCACTTCCGCAGCTGGAATTACAGTTTAAGGGTGTGCATAGTGGATTTCCCCAGTCATAGTTTTGACAGCTCCACATGTTTGCATCGCCACAGCTATTTTGACCTAAATTATTGACGGCGCATTCATTTATATCCTGACAACTTGCAATATTACTATTTTCATCAATTACAAGCTCTGCATATCCATTAGATAATTCATCTACGCATCGGTCACATGTATCGAGCTGGCTATTATTTGAGGCCCCTGGAGCAATAGCATTAGATCCATTAGAGCAGTAAGTTCTAAGGGCATTTCCTACAAAGCTGGAGTTTAGACCATCAATCATATAAAAGTTTAAGTTACTAGTATCAATTGTAAAGCCTAATGCTTCTAATGCACTTACTGCTGAAGTATTACCGTTACATTGATACTTGATCGAGTTCTCACAGATATCAATTGGATTGATGTTGCCTTGTATACAATTTGTCCCATTCCATAATGTCGATTGCCAGTCACAAGTCGGATTATCGCTAGTAATATCAACTGAGCAA
>PBSZ01000075.1 GCA_002726445.1 Cellvibrionales bacterium
AAAAAAAATCAAATTTTTAAGGCTTTTATCACTGCATAGCATGCCCATAAAGTCCTTAATCTGCGTATAATAATTGTTTATTCAGGGTTTCATGCATTGCAACATTGCCCTTCACCCAAGCGTGGGCCAAAGTCATGACGGATATCGATCAGCGCATATTAGACGAGCAGCCGCGAACGCGAGTTAAAATGTGTGGCATCACTCGCCGGTGCGATGCGGAAGCCGCGATCGATGCTGGGGCTGACGCTTTAGGGTTTGTGTTTTATCCGCCCAGTCCGAGATCGCTAAGTATTGATCAAGCGGCCAGTATTTGTGACAATTTGCCACCGTTCGTGAGTGCAGTCGGTTTATTTGTTAATGCCAGTGCTGACGAAGTAAATAAAGTTATTGATTCAGTGGGGCTGACTTTATTGCAGTTTCATGGTGACGAATCAGCCGCATTTTGTGAGCAGTTTTCTCTGCCGTATATTAAAGCCGTTCGAATGGCGGTTAGCGATGATCACTCCACGCAGGGCGAGGCTAATACCACAGCAGACTTGCTGGCACAGATGGCTAGTCACTCACAGGCCTTGGGTTTTTTATTAGATGCCTTCCAGCAGGGCGTTCCAGGTGGAACCGGTCATACCTTTGACTGGAAGCATGTGCCATCACAATCGACGCAACGGTTGATTTTGGCTGGCGGCTTAGGTGCTCACAACGTTGCCACTGCAATTGATAAGGTCAAACCCTTTGCCGTGGATGTCAGTAGCGGTATTGAGTCTGCGCCAGGCATTAAAGATGCTGAAAAAATCATTCACTTTATGCGTGAAGTGAGGCATAGCTAGCTAATTTAAATTCTAGCTAACTTTAGCCAGAGCTAAGTCTTAAATAGACACCAAATTATTGAAGTTAAACCAGTAAGAGTATCAATCATGCAAACACCACAGAACATTGATCCCAGAACTGTCGATTATGGCGCTGTCCCCGATGAGAAAGGGCATTTTGGCCCCTACGGCGGCCGCTTTGTGTCTGAGACATTAATAGCCGCTCTCGATGAATTGCAAACGGCTTACGCGATGTTAAAAGACGATGCTGCTTTTCAGGCGGAATTTGATAATGATTTAGCTCATTACGTGGGGCGTCCCTCGCCCATTTACCATGCTGAGCGCTGGAGTAAAAAACTCGGTGGTGCGCAAATTTTTCTCAAGCGAGAAGACCTCAACCATACGGGCGCACACAAAGTGAATAACACCATCGGTCAAGCCTTATTGGCGAAGCATATGGGTAAGCCTAGAATTATTGCTGAAACAGGTGCAGGCCAACATGGCGTAGCCTCAGCAACTGTTGCTGCCCGCCTCGGTATGGAATGCCAAGTATTTATGGGGGCGGAAGATGTCAAGCGACAATCGTTAAATGTTTATCGAATGAAGTTGCTGGGTGCTGATGTCGTACCGGTGACATCGGGCAGTCGTACCTTGAAAGATGCTATGAATGAAGCTTTGCGTGACTGGGTTACGAATGTTGATAATACGTTCTATATCATTGGTACGGTTGCCGGTCCCGCGCCTTATCCGCAATTGGTCCGTGACTTTCAATCCGTTATTGGTCGTGAGTCGCGCGTGCAAATGCAAACTCAGACCGGCAGTTTGCCTGATTGCCTTGTGGCTTGTGTCGGCGGTGGCTCTAATGCCATTGGTCTTTTTCATCCTTTTCTAAACGATCATGACGTCGCCATGTACGGTGTTGAGGCGGGTGGCTATGGCGTCGAAACGGGTAAGCATGCGGCGCCATTAAATGACGGTAAGCCTGGTATATTACACGGTAATCGGACCTATTTGATGGAAGATGAGGACGGCCAAATCATTGATACGCACTCCATCTCTGCAGGGCTTGATTACCCTGGCGTTGGGCCTGAACATTCATGGTTGAAGGATATGGGGCGCGTTAATTACGTGGCTGTCACAGACGATGAGGCGATGGATGCTTTTCGTGCATTAACCCAAATTGAGGGCATTATGCCGGCGCTAGAAACCAGTCATGCATTGGCTTATGCGGCCAAATTGGCCCAGGATATGGACAAAGATAAAACTATTTTAGTGAATCTTTCGGGTCGCGGTGATAAAGACATTTTAACCGTAGCCGATATCGATGGCATCACACTATAATAGCGTTCTATAGAGTGGTCTTTGCTCAACACAAAGTGGCCATCAAGTACAACAGCATATTGATCATTTACTGGAGAGGGCATTGAGTCGAATCGCCGCTAGAATGAAAGCTTGTCAGGATCGCGGCAGAAAGGCGGTCATTCCCTACATTGTGGCAGGCGATCCTTGGTTAGATATAACGGTGCCAGCAATGCACACACTGGTTGACTCGGGGGCCGACATTATCGAATTAGGCGTGCCTTTTTCAGACCCAATGGCAGAGGGGCCAGTGATTCAATTAGGCCATGAACGTGCCCTAGCTAACCATATCGGCTTGTCAGATGTATTGGCAATGGTGGCCGAGTTCCGCAACAAAGATGCGGAAACCCCCGTCGTGTTAATGGGCTACGCTAATCCGATTGAAGTGATGGGCTATTTAGCCTTTGCCGAAGCTGCCCAGCGAGCAGGTGTCGACGGAGTATTAACGGTCGACATGCCTCCCGAAGAGGCGTCAGAAAGCAACGCTATTTTCCGCCAGCACGATCTAGACACGATCTTTTTAATTGCGCCAACCACCTCTAATCAGCGTACCGAAAAAATATGTAGTATGGCGACGGGTTATATTTATTACGTCTCCCTGAAAGGGGTTACCGGAGCGGGGCATCTTGATACTACTGAAGTCGCGAGTAAGGTTGGTTTTATAAAGCAAACCACCGACCTGCCAGTCTGTGTGGGATTTGGTATCAAAGATGCTGATTCTGCTAGAGCTATTGCTAAGTATGCAGATGGCGTAGTGGTTGGCAGTGTGCTAGTCGACGGCATGGGCGAATGTGTTGGTAGGAATGTTCGCGATGATGAGGCCGATTTAAACGCTGAGTCAAAGCCATTTAATGATAATGAAAAAGATCTTTTTGCAAGCAAAATTAACGATAAGATTACCTCGATTGTCAGTGCTATCGCTGCCGGCGCGAATTCCTAGCGATTGGCTGTTTTGGTGCTTAACAAGAGCAGATTATAATTTTTCACGATAGTCCCAGGGTTTACCCTATGCGCTATCTTCACCTGATTGAGTAACGGTTGGTTTAGTTATGAGTTGGCTGGATAAAATCAAACCCTCATTTGTTTCTCGCGCTGCTGGTGATTCAGAGCAGCGCGCTTCTGTGCCCGAAGGCTTATGGCGCAAATGTGCTCGCTGTGATGCCGTGCTTTATCGTCCTGAGTTGGAGCGCAATTTAGATGTGTGCCCAAAATGCAACCATCATATGCGAATTGATGCGCGCCGCCGGCTTGACATTTTTCTCGATGAATCGCCCAGGGTTGAGCTTGCTACAGAGGTTGAGCCCATCGATAGACTCAAGTTTAAAGATACAAAAAAATACAAGGACCGTCTTAGCCAGGCCCAAAAAGCAACCGGTGAAAAAGATGCTTTAGTGGCTTTTCAAGGAGAGTTAGGCGGTCGAACGATTATTGCCGTTGCATTTGCTTTTAGTTTCCATGGTGGTTCTATGGGTTATGCGGTGGGCGAGAAATTCACCCGCGCTGCCAATAAGGCGCTTGAGCTCGGCTGCCCCATGGTGTGCTTTTCGGCGACCGGCGGTGCTCGTATGCAAGAGGCACTCATATCGTTGATGCAAATGGCAAAAACCAGTGCGGTTTTAGAGCGGCTCAAGCAAGCCAGCTTACCTTACGTTTCGGTGATGACCGATCCCGTTTATGGCGGTGTATCGGCCAGTTTAGCTTTATTAGGCGATATTAATATTGCTGAGCCCAATGCGCGAGCAGGTTTTGCAGGCCCTAATATCATCGAGCAAACCATTAGGCAAAAGTTGCCTAAAGGTTTTCAGCGTAGTGAGTTTCTGCTCGAGCGTGGCGCTATTGATATGATTGTTTCGCGACAAGATATGCGTTCGACCATTAATCGTTTGCTGGGCAAGCTTTGTCATGCCCCCGCCGAGCAAAGTGCCTTAGAAGAGCCGGCTCACGTCGAAGGTAATATTGATCTAGACGTCTCTCAATCGGGCGAATATATTCCTGCAGAGTCAGATTAACGTCGTTAGCAAGGCGTACCGCTTTATCACCATGTTAGAAAAAATATTTATTCATGATACGATTTAAACGACTCGATGAATGGTTGCTTTGGTTAGAGCAGCTGCATCCTGTAGCGGTTGATTTAGGGCTTGAGCGCGTTGTTCAAGTGGCTGCCCAGCTGCCGATCAATACGGCCTCAAGCCAGGTGATTACTGTGGCCGGCACTAACGGCAAGGGATCAACATTGGCGGCTTTGCAGGCCTTGTTATCTTATCCGCATAAAAACCTCACTCGGCCGAGCATCGGGGTTTACAGTTCACCCCATCTCAAGCATTTCACTGAGCGAGTACAGATTAATGGTCAGTCGGTGACAGAGGTTGTTCTTTGTCAGGCCTTAGATCGGGTTGATCAAGCCCGGCTAGATTGCGGCTTATCATTAAGCTATTTCGAGTTTACCACTCTTGCCGCACTGTTGATTTTTTCAGAGCAGGGCTTGGATTATATGTTACTTGAAGTCGGCTTGGGTGGTCGCTTAGATGCAGTCAATATCATTGATGCTGACATCAGCGTGATCACCCCAATAGATTTAGACCATCAGGCTTGGCTGGGCAATACCCGCGATGCTATCGCGATTGAAAAAGCCGGTATTCTTCGATTTGGGCAAAGCAGTGTTATCGCAGATTTTGATCCACCTGTCAGTCTGATTCAGCAAATAAAAACACTAGAGGTCAAAGCCGTATGGCCTGTCGCTTATAGCGACGATGGTCATGGCTTTGTCAGCGCTGCCGATGGCACTTTGTCATGGCAGGGTAAGAGTGATGATAGTCCTTTTGTATTACAAGATTTGCCTGTACCGCAATTAGCTCAGCCAAGTTGGAGTGCCGCTTTACAGACGGCATCACTGCTCAAGGCATTACCCAGCGAAAGCATTTGCCGTCAACTGTTGGGATCGGTGCGTTTAGCCGGCAGACTGCAGCGTTTTTCATGGGCTAATCGTGTTATCCTGTTAGACGTAGCACACAACCCTCAATCGGTTCAGCGTTTGGCTGATTATTTGAAAAATGAATCTTACTTAGAGGGAGCAAATTCAGAGGGCTGGACAGCAATTTTTGCAGCCCTAGAGGATAAGGATATCCCGTTGATGCTTGAGGCAACTGCCTCTCACATAACAAAGTGGTATCTCCCGGTGCTTGATAATTGTTCTCGCGCATTGCCACCCAATAAAATAGCCGATTATTTGACTCAGTTAAGCGCTAATTCGCCCATAAAATCCAATATCGATACAGAAATTGGCCTTAGTGTTAAAGAAAGTTTGATAAAGGCTATCCACGAGGGGGGTGAGGGCGATAAGATAGTTGTGTTTGGTTCTTTTTATACCGTGGGTGAAGCTTTAGTCGAGATAGAGTCGTAAACAAGTATTAGTGGCGCTCAATGTCTGTCTTTTGCTCGAAGGATGAAGTAATGGTGAAACAACTGTGACCCCTGAATTAAAGCAACGTTTAGTGGGTGCCGCCGTGCTGTTATTTTTAGCAGGATTACTTTGGGTGCTATTATTTGACTTTGAGGCTTCTGAGCGTGAAATAAGCCCGCCTACCGTGATAGCGTCCCCTATGCCTACTATCGAGGCGGTGGTCGTTGAGCCAGCAACTCCTTTTTACAATGACAGGTCTGATGATTCAGTAAGCAGTCCATCAGCTAAGGTGAGTAAAGTGTCGCCATCAGTTGCTGCAATCGACGAACTATCAAACGAAAAGTCATCATCGGCTGAATTGAGTGATTTACTCGGTAACGCGCCGGACCCAAAACCGATCGCCAATAAGACTCGTTATGTTGATCAGCAAGATCGTCCAAGACTTGATGCGCAGGGTGTGCCGATCGCATTTGTTGTACAATTAGGCAGCTTTAGTCGGTTTGACAATGCCGATAAGCTGAGAAATCAATTGGTCAACGACCATCAGTTTAAAGCCTATCTGGAGCCTAAAGTAGAAATGGCTAAAGGGCCTTATAAGGTCTTAGTGGGTCCGGTATTAACTTATGCTGAGGTTGAAATCTTGGCTGCCGAACTGAAAAAGACGGCTCAAGTTAAAGAGGTCATAATTAAGCGCTTTGGTGACATGCAATGAATGAGGTTGATTGGCTTATTCTGGCCATTTTGAGTGTCTCAGGCTTGCTGAGTTTATGGCGTGGTTTTGTTAAAGAGGCTATTTCCCTTGTTTTCTGGGTCACAGCATTTATTTTAAGTATCCGGCTGAGCGTCCAGTTTTCAACTTTGATACCTACTGCCATCGAATCTGAGTCTGTTCGGGTTATGTTGTCATTCATCGCCATATTTTTTGGCACCCTAATTATTGGTGGCTTGATCAATCGTATTATTTCTTCGCTGTTAAAATTTTCGGGAATGGGTGGCACTGACAGATTTTTAGGAATGGTGTTTGGCGTTTTTAGGGGTGGCGTTTTAGTGATGGCGGCGTTAATTGTATTACCACCGTTTTTCGACGTCGAACAACAAGCGTGGTGGCGCAGCTCAATTTTAATTCCTAAGTTTTTACTATTGGAAGAATGGACTCTAGAGACAGTGGGTTCAGTATCGGATTGGCAACAAGAAAACATTAGCTTATAAGTTCTTAAATCAAGACAGTCGTTTATTAAGAGAGGGTATGCCCGTGTGTGGAGTGGTTGGTATAGTGGCTAAGTCAGGCGTAAATCAGTCGATTTACGATGCGCTTACCGTGTTGCAACATCGTGGCCAAGATGCTGCTGGCATGATGACCTTTGGCAATGGACGCTTTAATCAACGAAAAGGCAATGGCTTGGTTCGCGATGTCTTTCGTCAGCATCATATGGATCGCCTAGTCGGTAATATTGGTATCGGCCACTGTCGTTATCCTACTGCTGGCGGGTCAAGTCCTGCATTGGCTCAGCCATTTTATGTCAATACGCCTTACGGTATCGCGCTTGCGCATAACGGTAATCTAACCAACGCTACAGATTTGATGCGAGAGGTTTTCCAAGCCGATCTTCGTCATATTAATACCGATTCAGATTCTGAAGTTATTCTCAATGTGTTCGCCCACGAATTACAAAAAATCGGTAAATTGAGACCGACTCACGATGATATATTTGCTGCTGTCGAGGCAGTTCATCGTCGTTGTTCAGGTGGTTATGCGGTAGTTGCATTGGTTGCTAATTACGGGGTGGTTGGTTTTCGAGACCCTCACGGCATCCGACCCTTGGTTTACGGTAAAAGAGAGACTGAGCGAGGTGATGAATATATGATTGCCTCAGAGAGTGTTGCACTTGATGTGCTTGGTTTTCAAAGAATAGATGATGTTCAGCCCGGTCAGTCGGTTTTTATAAGCGCTTCAGGGAGTTTGCATCTACATCAAAGTGCTGACCAAGTTGATATTGCTCCCTGCATATTTGAACACGTTTACTTTGCAAGGCCCGATTCTATTCTCGATGATATATCGGTTTATAAGTGTCGACTGAGAATGGGTGAAGCGCTGGCGAAGAAGATTATTAAGACCAGGCCTGACCATGATATTGATGTGGTAATACCGATACCTGATACCAGTCGTGTGTCAGCACAAATCATAGCTCACCAGCTGGATATAAAGTTTCGTGAGGGTTTGATAAAAAACCGCTATATTGGCAGAACGTTTATTATGCCCGGGCAAAGTATTCGGCAGAAATCCGTTCGTCAAAAGTTGAATGCGATATCTTTGGAGTTCAAAGATAAAAATGTATTGTTGGTAGATGATTCTATTGTTAGGGGTACGACCAGCTGTGAGATCATTCAGATGGCCAGAGAAGCGGGTGCAAAGAATGTTTATATTGCCTCGGCCGCGCCACCGGTTCGCTATCCTAATGTCTATGGTATCGACATGCCTTCAGCTGATGAGTTGATAGCCCACAATCGAAGTGTTGAAGAAGTACGAGAATTAATTGGTGCAGATTGGTTAATTTATCAAGATTTAGACGATCTTGTTGCCTCGGCGCAGGAGGGTAACCCTGCCATTAAGCGGTTTGACTGTTCAGTGTTTAATGGTGAATATGTAACAGGTGACATCGACAATCATTATTTGGATGAACTTCATGAGCGACGAAAGGACACCTCTAAAACGGCAGAGCTAGGGAATTCGCATTCAGTCAAGCATGAGTCTGCCGTGGTTGATTTATACAATGACGCAACCTAGCAAGCAGAGTGGCTATGACTAAATCAAAAGACCCCATCGCTGAAGCTTTAAAAAGTGCTAAAAGTGAAACGCTGGCGGTTCGAGCTGGCCAAGTAAGAACTCACGCCGATGAGCACTCGGAAGCTTTATTTCTGACCTCGAGCTATGTTTTTGATAACTGCGAAGATGCGGCTGCTCGTTTTTCTGGCGAAAATGATTGCAGTGTTTATACCCGTTATACGAATCCAACTGTGAGAAACTTTGAGCAACGGCTAGCAGCTTTAGAGGGTGCAGAAGACTGCGTTGCTACGTCTTCGGGTATGGGTGCCATCATGAGCCTGTGTTTGGCACAGCTTCGTTCAGGCGATCATATTATTTGCTCTAGCGATGTGTTTGGCTCGACCGTGGTGCTGCTGAATAATTTTTTCGCCAAGTTTGGGGTGGAAATTAGCTATGCCAAATTAACGGATATGGATGCCTGGCGTTCAGCGATTAAAGACAATACACGATTTTTATTTATCGAGACGCCATCAAATCCATTGAGTCACGTGGGTGACATAGCGGCCTTTGCCGATCTTGCCCACCAACATAACTTATTACTGGTGGTCGATAATTGTTTTTGCTCACCAGCATTACAAAAGCCTCTGGAACTTGGCGCAGATATTATTATTCATTCAGCGACTAAATACATCGATGGCCAAGGTCGTTGCTTGGGTGGTGCTGTTTTAGGTGCTGAACAGCATATAGAGTCAGTACGCAGTTTAGTGCGTGCGGGCGGACCAAGTTTGAGCCCGTTTAATGCCTGGGTGTTTCTGAAAGGCTTAGAAACCCTGCATTTACGCATGCGCGCTCACTCTGACAATGCTTTAGCCATTGCACAATGGTTAGAGCAGCAGCCAACTATAGAGAAGGTATTTTATACAGGTTTAAGCAGTCATCCGCAGCACCAATTAGCCGCTGCTCAGCAAAGCCAGTTTGGCGGAGTGCTATCGTTTCGTATCCGTGGTGATAAATCAGCGGCTTGGCGATTTATAAATGCAACTCAGATGATCTCATTGACCGCTAACCTCGGGGATGCAAAAACGACAATTGTTCACCCTGCGAGTACCACACATAGTCGACTCAGTGATCTGGAACGTTCTGAAGCGGGTATTACTGATAATCTTATCCGCGTTGCCGTTGGATTAGAAGCAGTTGAAGATATTATGGCAGATTTGAGTTTAGGCCTAGCTACTCTCAATCAATAATTTTGATTTTATAACAGGCCAGCTAGGCAAAAAATCTTGAAGTTTACATATGATCAATCGTAGCTATCAAAATGAAAGCGTTTAGCGGCGTTAGGACCCCTTGTATAGGTGTCTGCTCAACGGGTATCGGTGATTCGGTTTGTCGAGGCTGCAAGCGGTTTGATTATGAAGTTATCCGCTGGAATGGTTTTGATCAGTCTGAAAAAGTCGCCATTGATAATCGATTAAGTCAGTTGCTAACACAGGTTGTTAGTTGGCGTTTAGAGATTACCGATCTTGATCTTATGGTCAGTCAATTAAAAACTCAGCAAGTTAAATATCACGAAACCCGCGATCCCTACTGTTGGTTATTTGAGTTATTGCGAGCCGGCGCTGCCCAAATTAAAGATCCGAATCAGTTTGGTTTTGCTAAGTTAGCTGTATTTGAGCATAAAACACTGATTGACATCCGCAGGGATATCGATGATGAGTTTTATGCCTTGTCAGTGGCTCATTATGAGCGCTATATGGTCGCTAATCGAAAGCGAGCCAACCGAATTTCAGCTCAGGAGACCAGCGATGAGTAACACGGCTAAACTTCCTTTGAACGATGTCAAATCGATTGATATAAGCTCTGTGCTCGATTTCTTAGGTTGTCAGACACCTCAGGCCTGGATCCAGGCCGCGCTTAATCACGAAGCAATTATGTTAGTAGATCATGCTAACTGTGAGAAAAAAGCTGCTTCAACCGCACTCAATTTGCTTTATCGCTATACCGACAGACCTGAATTGCTTGATAAATTGTCACGTTTAGCGCGTGAGGAATTGCGTCATTTTGAGCAAGTTTTGGTTATCATGCGTAAACGGAATGTTGACTATGCGCATATTGGTCCTTCTCGCTACGCAGGTGAGCTCAGAAAATCAGTCGCTAGTAATGAGCCGGACAAACTGGTCGATACCTTAATTGTTGGTGCATTTATTGAGGCGCGTTCCTGCGAAAGGTTTGCTAAGCTAGTGCCGCTGTTAGATGAACAACTGGCGCAGTTTTATCAGTCATTACTGCGATCAGAAGCGCGACATTTTCAGGATTATCTCGCTCTGGCTGAGTCATATGCCGAGTCAGATATTGCACAAAGAGTCGATTTTTGGCGCGAAAAAGAGGCTGAGTTGGTTTTAAGAGCTGACAGTGAATTTCGTTTTCACAGTGGACCTTTAATCGCTTAGCTCAGACGATAATAATAAAACTATCAGTTCGCCTAACATTGTGCGGAATTGATTTTGTGATAACTATGGCTATAACAACTAAAAAAACCTTTTGCCGCTTTTGCCTCAGTTGCTGTGCAATGGATGTCGATATTGATGACGATGGACAGGCGGTGGCATTACGCGGCGATGTCAGTAATCCTTTATCTGGAGGTTATACCTGCCTGCGCGGTCGTGAACTGATTAATATCCAGCAGCACCCTGATCGTATTCGTGGCGCATTAAAACGCGTTGACGGAAAGTTTGTAGCCCTACCAATGACCCAGGCGTTGGACGAAATAGCCGTTAAGACACAGCAATTGATTGATCAACACGGAGGCCGTTCTATTGCCAGCTACAACGGCAGTTGGGCCTGGTCTAATTTGCCGACCTTGCCTTTGTCAAAGTCGTTTCATCGAGCGATTGATTCACCATCCGTTTTTTCACCGATGACATTAGACCAGCCAGCCAAAGCCTTTATGTTGTGTCGATTTGGTTTATGGGCCGGTGGTATTCATTCTTTTAAAGATGCCGATGTGGCGATGTTCATTGGAAATAACGCACTGTTGTCTCAGTATGCGCCAGCGGGCGGTTTGCCGCCCTATAATCCTGCTCGACGATTGCAAGATGCACTTAACAATGGCTTACAGCTCATTGTCATTGACCCACGTAAAACCGAGGTGGCGAATCGAGCGACTCTGCATTTGCAGTTAAGACCGGGTGAAGATACGACTTTGCTAGCCGGTATGCTCAGGATTATCATTGATGAGCAGTTGTATGATGCTGTTTTTTGTGAGGAGTTTATTGATGATCTTGGCGGTTTGAGGGCGAGCCTCGAACCGTTTGACCTTGACTACGTGAGTCGTCGTACCGATCTACCTGCTGAAAAAATCGTCACAGCGGCAAGAATGTTTGCTAGCGGACCTAAGGGGGCGGCTTCAACCGGCACCGGTCCAGAAATGTCGCCGAGAGGCTCGTTAACCGAACATATGGTGATGACAATTAATGCCCTTTGTGGTCGTTATTATCGCGAAGGTGAGGTGCCAGCCGCCGCGCCACCTTTGAGTGTGGGTCGCCAACCTAAGGCGCAGGTGGTTTTCCCGCCACAGGCCTGGGGCGAAGGTTTTGTAAAATCGCGGTTTAGGGGTTTAACTCAAATTGGCGATGAAATGCCATGCAATGTGATGGCCGATGAGATTCTAACCCCGGGCGAGGGGCAAATTCGTGCGCTGTTTAGCATCGGTGGTAACCCCATGGTGGCGTTTCCTAATCAAGATAAAATTGCCCGCGCGCTTGAAGATCTTGATTTGCTGGTTGCCATTGATCCTTGGTTGTCAGCGACTTCTCGCCGCGCGGATTATATTTTAGGTCCTAAAGTAGCGCTGGAGCGAGAAGACGCGACTCTATTAGGTGAAATGTATTTTGAAGAACCCTATGCCCATTATACTGAGGCGATGGTTGAGCCGCAGGGTGATACGATTGAAGAGTGGGAGTTTTATTGGGAGATAGCTATGCGGCTTTCCATTCCTTTGTCTATTCATGGTCAGCCAGTGCCGATGGATCAATGTCCATCCAAGTATCAGATCACTGAATTAGTGGCACAAGGTTCTCGCGTTTCACTGGCCAAAGTGAAAGCTGAAACCGAACAGCAGGGCGGAAAGATTTTTGATGAAGCAAGAGCGGTAGTGGGGCCCAAAAGTGCGCATAATCACCACCGTTTTCGTGTGCTTCCTAAGGATGTGAAGCAGCAATTGGCTGAGGTAGCGCAAGAGCCATTAAATCAAAAGGGATTACGCGTTGCTGAAGAAGGCTATAGTCATTTATTAATTTCACGCAGGATAAAACAATTTTTTAATTCAACTGGCCATAATTTAGACGCTTTAAAAAGTAAAGGCAGCACTAATTATGCCTATATGCACCCCGATGACTTAGCGAACATGGGGCTAAGCTCAGAAGCCATGGTTGAAATTTCTTCACCGGCAGGGAGTGTGATTGGTTTAGTTAAAGCCAGTAATGATCTCAAGGTAGGGGTCATCTCTATGGCGCATGCCTTTGGTGACACCGACAGTGACAGCAGTAACGTCATGCAGCAAGGCTCATCAACTAACCGTCTGGTTTCAGACGAACAGCACTTCGATCCTATTACTGGGCAGGCACGCCAGAGTGCTATCCCCGTATCAATTCGCGCGCTATAAATGCGCAATTCATGGTAGAGTAACTGCCATGTTCATTCCTCAGGTGTCATAGTAATGGTTGCCGATAGCCCACAATCAAGATTGGATTCAGTGCCAACGCCAAGCTTTAAGCAAGCGTTACTGAATCGTCGTATGTTGATTTGTATCTTTACTGGGTTTACCTCTGGATTACCCCTTTACTTATTAATTCAATTGGTGCCTGCATGGCTAAGAGTTGAAGGTGTAGGCCTTGCTGAAATAGGTTTTTTCTCTTTAGTTGGCTTGCCTTATACCTGGAAGTTTCTTTGGGCGCCAATGATGGATCGTTTCAGTTTGCCTTTTTTAGGTCGGCGCCGAGGTTGGATGTTGCTGACTCAGCTGTCGTTAATGCTATCGATGATCGCGCTAGGATTTATTCAGCCGCAGTTATCGGTTTGGACGGTGGCTTATTTAGCCGCCGTAGTAGCCTTTTTTAGCGCCAGTCAAGACATCGTATTAGATGCCTATCGTAGAGAATTACTGCCTGACATCGAACTGGGCATGGGTAATGCTATTCATGTTCAAGCCTATCGTCTAGCGGGCTTAGTGCCGGGGTCCTTGGCGTTAATTTTGGCGGATTTTCTTGCTTGGCACTGGGTGTTTTCAATCGTGGCGGCCTTCATGATGGTGGGGATCATCTTAACTCTCAGTATTGATGAGGCGATTGCTGAGCCATCGCCACCAAAAACCCTGAAAGATGCGGTTATTAATCCTTTCCGTGACTTTATTGATCAGCAGGGTCTGCGTTCCGCGATGATGGTACTGCTATTTTTAGTGTTGTATAAGCTGGGTGACAATATGGCGACGGCCTTATCAACTCCGTTCTATTTAGACGTGGGTTTTAGTCTTAGTCAAATTGGTTCGATTGCTAAGGTGGCCTCATTGATTGCGGTCATTGTCGGCGGTTTAGTGGGTGGCTTGATGATGTTAAAGCTGGGCATTAATAAAGGCTTGTGGCTGTTTGGTATCGTTCAAGTGATCAGTATTTTAGGGTTTGCAGTGCTCGCTGAAGTGGGGGCTAATCCTTGGGTATTAGGCGCTGTTGTAGCATTGGAATACTTAGGGGTTGGGCTTGGCACAGCCGCATTTACAGCCTTTATTGCGCGAGCAACTAATCCAGCTTTTGCCGCCACGCAATTTGCCCTGTTTACTGCTCTAGCCGCACTGCCAAGGAATTTAGCCAATGCAACCACGGGCATTATTGTTGAGCAAGTCGGTTGGACGGCATTTTTCATTTTTTGTACTTTGCTGGCTATTCCAGGCATGCTGTTATTAATTAAAGTAGCCCCCTGGTCTGAAAAAACCTAAAAGCCCTTTTATAAAGCCATGGTAGTCAGATTTTCACTCGGGGTAGAGCGGTGCGAGTATGGTCTTGCTCGATGGCTGTTGATTACTCTGTGCGACAGCATTCTCAACAGCGCTTTTTAATGCTTGACCATTCCATGGTTTCTTTTCGCTATTATTAGTCCCAAATTTGTGGTCGGCATAAAGATAGTAATCCAATGCGTCAATAGCATTGTTCAGTGTTGTATCGAGAGTAAGTTCCTTGATCGAGGCACCCTTAGACATATATTCCTTATAACAGTTGAGGTAAGCGGTTAAGGCTTGCTTGGCGTTTGATGCATCATTTTGCTTACAGGCCAGCAGTAGTTCGCGCTTAAGTCGGTCAATATTATTGTCAAGCGTCAACTCAGTTTGGGGCTGTTGGCTAGCGTTTTTATTGGCTCGAGCGTAGTAGGTATAAAGCCAGCCTAAAGCGAGAACTAGGGTGCTGATCATCCATGGATTGAACACCTGTTCACTTGCCTCGAGCCTATGGTCGATGGATACCTTGCTATCTTGCTGTCGTTGTTTATTGCTGCTGCTGGGGATAACGGCATCGTTGCGATCCGGAGCATTATTGATTGCGGGCAGCACATTGATGACTTGCGGCTCAATACTGGTCACTTCAAAGCGATTTTTTGTGGTGTTCCACCATTCGACTTCAATAGCAGGCAAAGTAATTTTTCCCTCGACGGTTGGAATCAGTGCGACCGTATCTTTACGGCGGCCTGCAATGCCTCGGTCAAAGGTCTGATTGACAAATTCAGGCTTTTCAGCATAGCTATTTAGCTTATTACTTGGCGATGACAAGATAAACGGTAGTTTTTCCGCGGCTAAGCCTTCGGCTGTAATATCAATACTGCGAGTGATCGGTTCACCGACGCGAGCCTTAAGTGATGTCGTATCAAAAGAAGATGTTATAGCCAGTTTGCTCGAAGGTAGCCAATAAGACTTTGAATCTGCGCCAGCGGGTTTAGCTAACACATTGATATTAACAGCGTCGGCTTTTAAGCGCAGTTCCTTGCCCCGAGAGAAGGGGTCATAGCCCAATAGCCGGCTTTGTTTTGAAGTGGTTAAAGCGGTAAGTTGTTGCCCATCAATCGTCTTTATACCTGGACGATTAAAAAAAATGGCGTAGCGCTTTTCTGTCACATCAAAGTGACTGCCGTTAATTCTGCGAGTGTAATTTTTATTGTCTAATGCGACGATGTCGGCATCAGCAATGCTCAAGGGCGATATTTCAGCATTATTTAATTGAATTTGATAAAAAATTCTTAGCGTGTAGATGGCTTGTGCGCCAACCATTGTACTTACTTGATCAATCTCTGCTTCAAGCATGACTTGTTGATTGTCCATCTGACTGGGCACAGGCGCGGCTTTAATGACGGTGATATCGATCGCTTGAGACCGCTGCTTGTTTAGTTTCAGTGGCGGAATAGAAGCCTTACCGATTTCTTGAGGAGTAATAATAACGACTCTTTTTTTAATCGACTCTGTTCTGCCATTAAAAATAGAAATTGAATTTTGTGAAGTTTCTTTAGTAACAGTAAATTTTTCTTCCAGCGGGGCAAGGTTCACGGCATCGGGATTATCGCCATTGGTAGAAGTGATTTCTAGGCGGATGGTTTCGTTGATTGGCACGACCTGCCGATCAACCGTTACAGTAAACCCATAGGCCGTTGTTAGCGTCGATAAAAACAGCCAAAAGCTAGCAACCGCTGTTCCAGCGATTTTTTGACTAACACCGCGCTGCTTTAAGTCACTCACCACAATTGCCCCTCTTCATTGTTATCTAGATATTGACCCCGCTGCTCATTAACTTGACGCTGGTAATTAAATTTACGGCGGAGTAAACCGCCTGGGTCATCCGGTATTTTTTGCAACCATTGCTCAAGTTCTGCCTGCCGTTGCGGATCGAAGTCTTGTTCGTCGCCAATGCCCTGATTTTCACTGTCGCTAACGCTTTCATTTTTTTTAAGTGAAGGCTGTTCTGTTTGTTTTTCTGTCGGTTGATTGGGATTGCCAGTCTGTTCTGTCGATTGTTCTTGTTGCTGCTTGTTAGCCGCCCGATGAGCCTGTTGATCAAGCAGTGCGTTTTGTTGGTCCTCGGTTTTGTCATTGCTTCCTGTTTGCTGTTCACTGCTCTCGGAAGAGTTTTCGGAATTGTTCGAAGGATTAGCGTCATTAGCAGTATTAGACGATTGAGCGCTATTAGTATCTGAAGAGTCCTGCTGGTTCGCGTTTTCCTGCTGACCCTGCTGATCTTGTTGTTTTTGCTGTTGCTGTTGTTTCTGAAGTTGTTCTAGCAGCGCCTTGGCAGTTTTCGCCTGTTCTAAATTGGGATTAAGTGATAGCGCTGTGCCATAGGCATTAATGGCACTTTCAAAATCCTGACTGTGAGCAAAACTGTGGCCCAAGTTGTAATGCAAGTTGGCCAAGCTATTCGGTTGTTGCCCGGGACTGTCGATGGCGTGACTAAACTGTTCGATAGCTGCATCATAATTTTTAGCCTTAAAAGCAGCGAGTCCCCTCCAGTCCGCCCGATCGAAGGTTTCAGTCGCTTCGCTGAAGGCTTGTTGATTGAAGAGTGCCTCGCCTTGTTGGTCGTCAGTTTGCCAGAGGTCTTGCCATTCAAAAGATGATTGTTCTGGCTTTTCCGTCGCCCAGACCGACTCTGTGGTCATAAGATTAACACTAAGTAGCAAACTGAGTAGCCAACCACGTCGAAAACTAAGCAGGACAAATGGCAGTAAGGCAATGGCGAAATAGGCACCACGATCGTATTGCTGGTCTATTTGTTGGCGAGACTCTTTATCAGTAGTGCCTGCTGTGGCGTCACGGATACCCAGTGATAGATCTTGCTCAAAGATGCGATCGATATCACTATTATCGCCCTGCAAATCAAAATATTGCCCTTGCGTTTTTGTGCTTATGGCCATTAAACGGTCACGACTCATCGGTGCATTAACAATACGACCCCTGTCAGTTTTAACAAATTTACCTGATGGCAGAACCACGGGTCCACCTTGCTCAGTGCCTACACCAATAATGAACAGTTGTGCATCTTGGCGACCAACCTTTTTAACAATGGAGTCTGTTTGGCTAGCGAGTACCTCATCGGTTAGCCATACTAGTGTGTTTTGCTTTGCTGCACTTTGCTCAAGTAACTGCTCAGCCAAAGTAAAGGCTGCGTCCGCATTGCTGCCGATGCTTGGCATAATTTCAGGTGTCAATGAGGGGACTAATGCGGCGATATTATTGGCGTCGTCGGTTAACGGTGAGACAATGTGAGCATCACCCGAGTAAACCACTAAAGCAATTTGCCGATCTCTGTTTCTTTTGAGCAGTTCCAAAATTTTGTAGCGCATGCGTACTAGTCGAGAGGGCTTGATGTCGCTGGTGTGCATCGATAGGGTCAGATCTGCAATGACTACCATTGCATGACTGTTCTTTTCAACTGGGCTGGATACTTTTTCCCAGCTGGGTCCTGCTAGACAAAAACAGGCGATCAGGCAGGCGATGCAAGCAGCGACAAGTGGCCAGGTGTTGATGGTGGTGGTTTGTGCTCCGCGTTTATTCAGTAAATAGGGTTGAAGCTCTGCAGCAATAATGCTGTCCCAGTCGGTTTTACTTTGCATTACTCGGTTCAGGATGAAAAATAAAATAACAATTATTGGTATCAACCAGAGGTAGTCAGTTCTGATAAAAGTAAATTGCTCAATTAGGGTTAATAAGCTCATGATGACGGGTCTGCTTCACGAGCTGTTTGCCTGCTAGTCAGAGCGGCCAATAATAGCTCTGTAATGACAAGCAGTAATGCGATAGCCAATGAAAGACTGAGCGGAATATAAAATAATTGCTGCGCTGGCCGATAAAATTGGGCGTCTTGATCAACCGGTTCGATGCGATCAAGCTCGGTATAAATAGTTTCTAACTGTTCGGTATTTTTTGCCCGAAAGAATATTCCGCCTGTTTCAGCAGCAATAATTTTAAGCGTCTTCTCATCTATGTTAGACGGCCGACGCGTTTGTCGACTAAACCATGAGTTTTGTATCGTGAAATCTGCACCTATCGCGATAGTATGAATTTTGATTTGGTTTTCAGCGGCTAGGGCGCTTGCCTCAAGGGGCTTTATCTTGCCAGCGTTATTAGCTCCATCGGTCAATAGTATTAAAGTTCTTGATTGATTAGGTCTTTCAATCAGCCGTTTAATGGCCAGGCCGAGTGCATCTCCAATGGCTGTTTTTTGGCCTGCAAAACCTAGCTGTGCCTCATTAAGCAGTTGCTTGACTGTGGACAAGTCAAAGGTCAGAGGCGCTTGAACATAGGCTTGATCGGCAAATAATATCAGGCCGATTCGGTCGCCATTGCGGCGATCAATAAAATCATTTAATACTTTTTTGACACTGTCAATGCGTCTGACAGTCTCTCCCTCAAGTTGCATGTCGAGCTCATCCATGCTGCCTGATATGTCCACGGCTAGCATCATGTCTCTGGCGATAGAATTAATCTTAATCGGCTCTCCTTGAATGATGGGGCGGTTTAAGGTAGTTAATAATAACAGCCAGATTAGCAGTAATATAAACCATTTTAGTGAGAGCGTTTTTTCAGTTAGCGGCACTTGTTTTTGAATGGCTTCAAGTCTACCTACAAATGGTGCACGTAAAGCTTGGTGAGTTTTTTTATTGGCAGGCAGGTAATGAAAAATAAACCACGGGAGTGGTGTCAAGATAAACCACCAGTATGTTTCAAAGTTAATCATGATGCTTGCTTATCGCTAAAGACTTGTTGATTTCAGCCGATTTGAACCATGCAGTGAGGCAAAGATGCAGGGCGTTAATGTCAGTACTTTGTTTCTTTTCGGGTTGATAGATTCTGATCAAGTGATTAAGTTCTTGCTGCTCTGTTATCAACGCTGGAGCTCGTTCTTTCAGGAAGTCTAGCCAAGCCTGACCGCTAAGCTTGGCGCAAGCGAGCTGGGGATATTGCTGTAAGCAAAACCGTCGTAGTAGTTGATTAACGTTAAATAAATACTGCTGTTTATTTTGATCTGCTATGTATTGTTGATGATAAAGGATTAAAGTTTTGACTGCTGCTCGTTTTAATGCGTTCGCGCGCCGCCACATCCAAAAAGTGTAGCTGGCTGCGGCCATGCTTAACAGCAAGCTTAGCGCTAATATCCACCAGCCGATGGCGGGCGGCCAGGCCTCTATGGCATTTGGTAATATAGGTGGCGGTAGAAGATCTAAAGGGTTGTTGGTCGGTTGCAGGGAGCTATTCATTTATTGCCCCCTCGTGTGATATTGTGATTGGCTTGACGACTAAAATATTGGCGTAGAACATCAAGCTCACAATCATGGGTCTGTATATTAATCTGAATAATGCCTAACTTTTTTAGATTGTGGTTAATAAATGCATTGTGGTCTACAAATTGTTGCTTGAATTGTTCAGTGAAAAAACGATTACTGGCATCAAATGAAACTTCCTTATCGCCATTGCTGTATTGCTTACCGGCATGATAGGGCAGCGCTTGCTCGAGCGGGTCATTAATTTTTATCGCAGTAATATCAACATGTTTTTTAATACGGTGAAGATGCTTGATGCCAGACTCATTTAGGCCGATAAAATCGCTGATGATAAATACATTGCTGCCTGGTTTAATCGTTTGTCTGAGCTCTTTAATGACGGTATTAATTTTTTCAGGCTGATCTGTTTGTTTGAATTCGACCGCTTGATGATTGTAATCGTGAGAGACGCGCAATACGGATAAAACACTGGATTTATGCCGTTTAGGTTTTATTTCAGTATGGTCGCTGTCATTAAAGATAAGGCCGCCAATTCGATCATTTTGTGCCAAGGCAGACCAGCTCAATAGTGCGGCTATCTCGGTCGCCAGCACTGATTTAAAGCAATGGCGACTACCAAAGGCCATCGCTTGACGCTGGTCATTGACGATAATCACCGGTCTTTCGCGCTCTTCGCTATACAACTTAGTGTGGGCTTTACCTGTGCGAGCTGTAACTCGCCAGTCAATTGATCGAATATCATCGCCGGCTTGATACTGCCTTAACTCTTCAAAGTCGATTCCTCTACCGCGAAATTGGGTAGTGACATTGCCAGTTAATTGGTTACGGGCTTTTTTGTTAGCCAATAAGCTCAGTTCGCCGGCTTGATGGCGAAGCTTGATCAGCGTGTTGAGGTTGCTTATCGCGCCTTTAGCCATGATTAGGTAACAGGTACTTTGCTAATCAGATCGCTGATGACCTGGTCTGCGCTAATACCATTGGCTTCAGCTTCAAAGCTCAGAATGATGCGATGGCGAAGCACGTCATAGGCAACCGCTTGCACATCGTCTGGGCTGACAAAATCAGCACCACGAAGCCATGCATTGGCTCTTGCGCATCGGTCTAGGGCAAGGGTTGCCCTTGGGCTGGCGCCGTACTCGAGAAGTTGGCTTAGCCTGGCATCATAGCGGCCGGGATCACGAGTCGCTATGACTAACTGAACAATATATTCTTCGACCGCCTCAGACATGAACAGGGTTAACACTTGCTGGCGAGCCTGAAGAATATCGTGTTGTGTGATTTCTTTGATGGCCGTTTCTGGCTGGTCATGATCTTGATTTATTAGCTCGTTTCTAACCAGTTGCAAAATATCGCGTTCAGCGTTTTGATCGGGATAGTCAACCACTACATGCAAAAGAAAACGATCTAATTGTGCTTCGGGCAAGGGGTAGGTGCCTTCTTGTTCTATGGGGTTTTGGGTGGCCATAACCAAAAATAAAGGTTCGAGAGGGTAGGTGGTTTTCCCCACGCTCACTTGCCGCTCGGCCATGGCTTCAAGCAATGCAGCCTGCACTTTTGCTGGCGCCCGATTAATTTCATCAGCCAGTACTAAATTATGAAATATAGGCCCTCTTTGAAATTCAAATTCACCTGTTTGCGGTCTGAAGATATCCGTCCCCGTAATATCGCCTGGCAATAGGTCAGGGGTAAACTGTATGCGCTGAAAATCGGCCTCAATATGATCGGCAAGACTGCGGATCGCCCGCGTCTTAGCCAGTCCAGGCGCCCCTTCGACCAGTAGGTGTCCGTCTGCTAATAACGCAATGATGATACGGTGCACTAATAGGGGTTGACCGAGGATGGTCTTTGTTAATTGATCGCGAAGTAGGGCTATTGCGCTGTTGGCTTGAGTATCAGTCATAATCTTTTCTGTTGTTGGTCAATGTTTATTTGGGCTATGTTGCTAGATGACTGAACGTATTAGTCAGATAGCTTGCGTTATTGATCATTTAATTCAAGGTTTCTGTGAGTCATGAGCTATTGTATATAAACAATCATTTTTTTCACAGTCTATGAGCCTGTTAGCGGGTGAAATAATCGATGTATTTTTGACAGCTTGTTAGAAAAAAGTTCCATTATCCTAGCTTAATTATTTTTTGCCAAACGCCATTAAATAGACTTGTCGATGGCTTCTGTTCGCGTTACGCTGAAAGGGTTGTTTTTTACGTGACATAGGATCGTTAATGGTTAAAAAGTTAACTGAAACTGATATCGTCGCTGAGCAATATATTGTTGAGTTGGCGATTTCGAAACAAGAGTTGCTGAAGTATTATCGAGGCACTGCGCGTCAGATTTCAGCGGTTGGCGTTGAAGGTCAAACGATACGCTTTCCGATCACTGCCATTCAGCCTTTTGTCACTCATGAAGGCGTTTTTGGTCGCTTTCAACTGCAGGTTAATAGTGAGGGTCGGTTATTGACTATACGTTCGCAGTAATTGGCCACTTGCATGATGACGGCTCTTTCGCCATAATTCAGCCACTGTGGCCCTCGCTACAGGCTGTTATGGTGGCCCCAGCGGGTTCCCTCGCAATGATAGGCAGTGAACTCCGCCAGGCCCGGAAGGGAGCAACGGTAATTGCTGA
>PBSZ01000076.1 GCA_002726445.1 Cellvibrionales bacterium
GTTAATTTTCAACTATTTCACCCCTCAATATCAAGACAATAACGATAAAACTGAGAAAATAAAGTGATTTAATGGGTTCGAATAAATCAAACACGGTTTTTATCTGACATCTACGCGCATTTTTGCAAAAAAAGCGCGCAAAGCGGATCGATCAAAGCAAAAAACTGAAAAGATATTACTTAGCCTCAGCAAATAAATCTTATACAGAGCAAAGTTCACGGTATAATGAGAATAACCAAGCAAAAAACACTGTGCTTAAACCAACTCTCGAGTGATAGAGAATGACTCATAGCGTACCCACACGCGAGCTAGTTAGACTACAAGGCCTTCAGGTGAAAGTAGGTCAATTGTTGGTCAAAAACAAGCTGGATGATCTATTAAAAGACGATTTAGGCCGACTCTATGAAGCACTTGAATTGAGTGTTTCAAAACTGGACAGCCTAAACCTTCAGGGCATCGCCTTGAATAATATCGACAATGCCGAAACTCGTCATGATATTCGTAATGCCATTGGCATTACCAAAGGCTATGCAGAACTCATCAAAGACACGGTTGAATCACCCAGTGCCTCACTGAGTAACTTACTTGACAAAATTATGCTCTGGTCAGCAAAGACTATTTCAACACTCGAGAGGACGTCGATCAAGCGCGATGACAGCAAGCAAAGTCTCATTTATGCACTCAAACCTCAGCAGCAGTATCGCGGACATATTCTCATTCTTGACGATGAACCGGCTAACAGAGAGTTACTGAGTCGTCACATTCAACAGCTTGGTATGAAACCTTTTGCCTGTGAAAAAGCTGAGCAAGCTTATGAAATACTGCGGGACAATGACATCGATTTGATTTTACTCGATCTTATTATGCCTGAGGTAAGCGGTCACCAAGTCCTCGCTGACCTGAAAGCTTCACAACTCTGGCGTGCTATACCAGTCATTGTCATTTCAGGCATGAGTGATCAAGAGGAAGTGATCCGTTGCATTCAAGCTGGCGCTGATGACTATCTTCAAAAACCTTTTAATAAAGTTTTACTGCAGGCACGTCTTTATGCTGGCCTAGACCGGAAAAGCTGGGTTGACAAAGAGCGCCACCTCAGTAACGAACTTGAAAAAAACCAGCGATTCATCAAAAACACTTTTGGTCGCTATTTATCAACTGAAATCGTATCTAAACTGTTGGACAAGCCAGACGGCTTAGACATGGGCGGACAGCTCCAAACTGTAACCATTCTAATGGCTGATATTCGTGGCTTTACGACGATTAGCGAGTCACTTCCGCCGCAAAAAGTCGTCAAGGTACTTAATAACTACCTTGGCACAATGGCCGAGATCATTATGGCGCACGATGGCACGGTCGACGAATTTATTGGCGATGCCATTTTAGCCTTATTCGGCGCACCAGTGGCCAAAGCGGACGATAGCGCAAGAGCAATCGCCTGCGCGCTTGCCATGCAAGCTGAGATGGATGAAATCAATGCGCGAAATATTGCAGACGGACTCCCAAGCATCAAAATCGGCATCGGCATCAATACCGGCGAAGTGGTTGCTGGAAATATTGGCTCAAAGAAACGGGCCAAATACGGTGTGGTTGGCCATGCGGTGAACGTCACATCAAGAATTGAAGACCAAACATTACCTGGCGAGATATTAGTAGCAAAGTCGACACTCAATGCCTGTTCACTAGCCTGTAAATTAGGCAGGGAAATTGAATTACGCCCTAAAGGGGTATCCGAAATTATTGATGTCAGCGCCGTTGAATCAATCGAGGCCCCTAGTTTGGGACAACCATCGCAATTCGACTCAGCAGGAGAAAAATAATGACTCGATTGTTACTGGTTGAAGATAATGAAATGAATCGCGACATGCTCACCCGAAGACTAACACGCAAAGGGTTTGAAATTGATGCAGCTGGTGATGGCGAGCAAGCACTGGTGATGATCCAAGAATCCATGCCCGACTTAGTATTAATGGACATGAACTTGCCGGTTAAAAATGGCTGGACGACCTGCCAGGAAATTCGCGCCAATCCTATTACAGAAAAACTACCTGTTATCGCCCTAACAGCTCATGCCATGGCTGAAGACAAACAAAAAGCGTTGGATGCAGGCTGCGATGATTACACAACGAAACCGATAGACTTTCCTTTATTACTCGAGAAAATCGATACTCTTTTGACCCTCAATAAAAAACAAGGGTCTTAAGCTATGCTCACCCCTCCTCGGCTAACACTTAGATTAAGGCTTTCAATATCTATTATTGCCATCGTTGCGCTATTCACTTTAACTAACATTACCTATCAAGTCAGTAGTGAAAATCGCAACCTCAGACTCGACAACCTTCAAAACGCAGTTGCTAGCCAACTCGGTATAGTATCGATTCGGCAATTACTGGAAAATCAACAAAAACAAATTCTAGTTTTAGACGCGCTCAAAGCCAGTGAAGGTGAAAACCTCAGCCAACAAGAAATCGACAAAGGCTTAGAAGGGCTTATCAGCCTTCAGGCAGAGATAATGCGCCTCAAACCCTTTGTATTTTCAGAGACTGCCAATAGCTATGATTTATTGATTGAAAACTATGAGTCTTTAAATCAAGATTGGCGACAATTTTATGTCGGCTATAACGACAAAAGAACGCCCTCCATTAAAAAAGTAGAAAAAAAATTCAATACGACAATGAAGCTGCTTAGTGAGTTCGAATCAATTGAAATTGTCGCTACTGAACAACAAACACTGAATCTGCAAAGAACCGTAAGATTTACCGACCGAATCACCTTAGCAATTTATTTGTTTACTATCGCGCTGACTGTCAGCTTAGGCTTTCTTTTGATTCGATACACCAACCGGTCGCTCAACGAATTAAACAAAGGCACGGTGAGAATCGGCGGTGGTGACTTAAAATACCACATTCCCGTTAATAACGATGATGAGATTGGCGACCTAACGATTGCATTCAACCAAATGTCAGATAAGTTAAGCAATGCTATGGCTCAAGTTCAGCAATCAAAAGAAAAAGCCGATCAAGCAAACCGTTCAAAAACTAACTTCTTAGCTAATATGAGTCATGAGCTTCGCACCCCTCTTAATGCGATTATTGGCTATAGCGAAATGATCATCGAAGACTATCGTGAAGAGAAAAAACTCGATGAAGAACAGGCCGTAGAAGACCTGCAGCGGATACTCAGTTCGGGCAGACACTTACTGCAGCTAATTAATGATGTATTAGATCTAGCTAAAATAGAATCTGGAAACATGACTGTTTTTAATGAAACGTTTGATTGCGTTGATATTATCGAAGAACTATTAACCACTATGGCACCTATCGCGAAAAAATCTGGTAATTTAATAGTGCTTGAAAAGTCTAACGATATTCCAAAGCTATATAATGATGCAGTGAAATTCAGACAATTATTATTAAACTTACTCAGCAATGCCTGCAAGTTCACCCAAAACGGCAAAATCACAATTTTAGCCAGCTTCAATGAAAAAAATAATCATGCCGTTTTCCATGTTAGCGATACTGGCATAGGAATGACAGCATCCCAAATTGATCGCGTTTTTAAGGCCTTCGTACAAGCCGACTCTAGCACTTCAAAAAAATACGGCGGCACCGGTTTAGGTCTGGCAATCTGCAAGCAGTTTGTTGAATTAATGCAAGGCTCAATGGACGTCACAAGCGCAGAAGGAAAAGGGACAACCTTTACAGTATTATTACCTGCAAAGGCAGTATTACAAGCGCCAAAAGATGCCATACCCTCCGAAAACCAGCAAGAACTCAGCCTAGATATTATCGATCAGTCACTGGATCAAACCAGCCAAGAAGACGCAAGAGATAGCTTGGGCAAAGTTCTGGTCATTGACGATGATCCTGCAGCGCGTAAATTACTATTACGCCATCTTGAAAAAGAAGGCTTTCAAGCGCTTGAAGCGAACAATGCCCAAGACGGCATTAAAATTGCCAAAGAGCAACAACCGAATTTAATTTTACTCGATCTAATGATGCCAAACATTGATGGCTGGACCGCATTATCAGTACTAAAAGAATCTGAACAGACACGCCACATCCCCGTTATCTTACAGTCAATGCTAGACGAAAAGACATTAGGGCTAGACTTAGGTACAGCTGATTTCTTAGCCAAGCCGGTTGATCGCCAACGCATGGCCACAGCGCTTCGTCTCCTCAATCCTCAAGACCGGCGCGGAGTCGCATTATTAATTGCGCCAGAAAGCGAAGCGCGTGATTCATTACTTGAGGAATTAGCCGATGAGGCCTGGCAATGCATGACAGCAACATCTAAAAATCAAGCCAATGAGCGTATGGAACAAAAAAATATTGATATCATTTTTATTGGACTAGGAATTAAAAACGAAGCGGTGAAAGATATTCTATTAACAATTTCAACTCATCAACAAAAAGATAGTCGATCAACGCCAATCTACATTGTCAGCGAAACACCACTAAGTAAAGACCAATCGAGACGTTTAGACTTACCTGCCGATCAGATTATTATTTTTAATGCTAGCAAAAGAAACTCAACCCTCAAGAAGCTAATTGCAACCGAGTGAATTGTATTGATAACTTATGAATGATCGCGATAATAAAAAGCAATCATTTCAGCTTAGGCTAAGTTAGTCGACCTGGTTGTAACGATTTCTTAACTTCTTTAGCGCTTCCATTGAAGCTGATATAAAAATACCTTCGCAACGAGCGGTGAGGACATCCCCCGCCCACATCTCACTGACTAAAAAGTTTTTACGGCCTTCTATTTTTTCTACCCAACCTTCAAGTCGTAAATCAGTATCAATCGGCGTGGGAACTAAATAGCGAATGTTTAAAGTACCAGTAAACCCTGGCTGCTTCGTCATCTTTTGCGCCACACCTAGGAACTGATCAAACAGGGCCGCAACAAAACCACCATGAACAGAATTAGGCGGCCCCTCGTACTGCCAATCCATGCGAACCTGACCGTAAGCTTTATCGCCGTCAAACCAAATATTGAACGGTGGCGCCAGAGGGTTACTCTTACCAAACAAAGGATTTAACTCATAAGCAATCTGAAAGCGCGACCCATAATCGCCGGTTTCTGAAAATTCAAAGGCGGTAATGCCTTTTAAGCTTTTTCCCTTTGCTAGCGCATTGGCCTGCATCTCTACCTGTTCAGCAATGCGATTCAATTCTTCCGCTGAGTCAGTGCTGGTCACTAAATTAGTAATCAGTCGTCGCGTGGCCTCTGAAACACGCCGCTTAGCCGCCCACTCTTGGTTGCGTGGCTCTTTGGTTTCAGGCGTAGCAAAGGGATCAAAAGAATCGGACATAAATATAACCCTATTAAATAAGATGAAATTCTATACATTTATTATACAAGAAATCGGCGGGCGTAAAAATCAAATTGCTTCCTTAATGTATCTGGATTAACCCCAAACTGCCCTTCAAGATCATAAATAACGCGACCATAATCCTCTTTATGTTGCTCAACAAAATCACTTAACTGCTGCTCAGCCAAGCTAGTCATAGGCAAACCAGCGAGCTGATATATCTTTTTAACGCTTTCTACATCATTATGAATCAAATCATTAAATTTAATATCGATACTTTGTTCAACCGCTAAGCAATCCCGATCATGCATGCATGCACGAAGTAAATGGTCGACGCGATCAATCCAATAAGCGGCTAACTGCTCAGTCATCACCTGCTTCCGGCTTAATCGCTGCCCATAAGCCATAATGGTAATAGCGGACTGAATAACGGCAACCGGATCCCTGTGAGTAATAGCAACTGTGGCATCGGGAAAGACTCGCTGTAAAACCGTGAGTTGCTCTAGATGCTGCGGGCATTTTAATACCCAGCGAGTAGGTTTGTCGGTATCACGCTGTTGCCAAGTTAATAGTTTTAAGACGTCGCGCATGTATTCATATTGATAGGTCTGATCCTCACTGTAATAATGATCACGCCAGCGCGGTGAATGACTGAGCCATTCATAATTATAGGAGCCAAAATTAGGCCCCATCAGTTCGAGCTCCTCATGAATGTGATCAGGATTCATAGGATGCATGGCCGCAACTAAGGGGGTCATTGCCTGCATTGACTGCCAAGCCTCTTCACAACGCTGGTAACGGGGGTCGACACCAGTTGCTGATAACGCTTCATTAGGTCGCGGCACCGGCTCGTAGCTTTCCCACAGTGGCAAAGCTCGCAAGCGTTGATCGGCAGCCATTAAATTCAATAAATGCGTAGTGCCGGAGCGCGGTAAACCTGCGACGATAATGGGTTTTTCAATGTTGATGGTTTGAATCTCAGGATGCAGCGACCATTGCTGCTCTATTAATAAACGACTGGTGGCATGTTGGAGCAGTTTGTTTCGCAGGGAAAGTCGACCTATGCCATTAATATTGGTATCTTCATTCCATTCGTTGCACAATAAGTCGAGTCGCTCGACAAAACCTTTATTACCCCAATCACTTAATCCTACTGTCGCTTCTGCCTCGGCCATAATGGAATGGCGGTTTAATTCAATATTCAGTGTTTCGCCATATTGACGGGCCGCCTGCTGTATATCATTAAGCCGGGGGTTAGCCAGGTCATCAATCGTAATATCTGCCGCCATCGCTTATTCCCAAATCATTAATCCGCTTCAAAAATCCACTCAGCCTTTAAAAACACCGGCACCTGATTCACCAATATGAGGGAATACCTTATGCTCAAAGGTATGTAGACTGTGCCATGAGATTTTAGGCGACAGCCCCCCCACTAATGGTGACATGATGAGTGGCTCGTTCTTATGCATGGTATGAAATTGTTCGACCATTTGCTCTGCCGTTAATACAGTGTATTTACCGCTATCACGTAAGCTGTTTTTATCAGAATAAAAAGAATATGGCGACGGCACGCCAGATTTTTCTGCCCATTCAGCATAGGAGTTTTGTTCATGCATGGCATGAGGGGCCAACTCATCCCAAAAAGCATCGGGATCATCCGCAGCAAAATAACAAGTAGCCGGCTGTCTGGCACTGGCACCCATGTCGGGCTTACCTAATCGTTTAAGTTCAGCACGGTATTCTTCGAAAACTTCCGGTACGGCAGGAATGAAATAATCGGCATCCCTAGCCGCACGCCTTGCCGCAACCTTGGTGCTACCACCCATAACCAACATGGGCATAGCATCAGGCTTAGGAGTTACCATAATCTGTCGCCCTAAATACTCAAAAGGCTCACCACTTAATGCCTGACGTAAAAAAGGCATGATCATGTCCATATAGTCTTTTCGGTCACTTAGCGATTTACCAATGGCCACGAATTCTTCCTCGCGATAACCGGCACTTATTATCGGCACTACACGGCCGTTACTCATTAAGCTTAAAACTGCTAAGTCTTCTGCCAATCGCACTGGGTCATGTAACGGCGCAATTAACGCTGACAAATGAATTTGTATATTCGTAGTCCGTGCCGCAAAAGCACCCGCCATCACACGAGAAGAGGGCAAATAACCGTCTTCGGCACCGTGGTGTTCAGAAACCACCACGGCTAAGAAATTATGCCGGTCAGCCCATTCAACTTGATCAATCGCAGTTTGGTAAAGCTCTGATCGTGTTGCTTGACAAAAATCAGGTCGACGAAGGTCGTAGCGAGTCATGAGTAACGGCATTAGTCTTCCTTGTTGATAAATTCAGAAGCATACCACTGCAACTGCTGAATCTTCTCTTCTAGCGGCGCATCTGGCTGACCTTTATAAACGTCACGAAAACCAATGCCGACGCCGGTAACACCAATATCGGCTAATTCTTGAAGACCCTCTTGAGTGAATGCTGCAGCGCCAGCACCCCAAATATCAAACGGTTTGTCTGCCGTACCATATTCATCGCGTAATTCATTAAGTCGTTTAATATAGGCTTTCATTTCTGGAATATCACCGCCTGCCGCAATCCAACCGTCACCGACTCTAGCCGCTCGTTTTAACGCAGGCTCTGAGTGTCCGCCAATAATGATGGGCGTTGGCGTTCCGGTCACAGGATTCATTCGGTTGGCGGGCATGGTATGATGCTCACCTTGGTAGCCAAAATATTCACCTGTTTCCAAACCGCGAAATATTTCAATTTGCTCATCAAAACGCTTGCCTCGTTTTGCCCACGGTACACCTGTCACAGCAAAGTCTTCTTCCCAAGGACTGATGCCAATGCCAAAATCGAAACGGTCATTGCTCATCGCCTGAATACTTTGCACCTGCTTAGCAACAGAGGAAACTTGACGAATAGCCAATTTATAAACTGAGGTGATAAAACGAATATTACTCGTCACCGCCGCCATGGCGGTGACAGCAACGAGTGACTCGACAAACGGTAAAGACTCTAAGAATTCACGGCTACCGTCATCGTTATAAGGGTATTTAGAGCTGGCTTCCTGAGGATAACAAAGGCTATCTGGAACACTTATATAATCATAACCCGCTGCCTCAGTTGCCTGCGCTAAAGGCAGATAATGGGCTGGGTCACACATGGCGATACCATAACTAAATTTCATATAACAAACTCCCTATCAATTATTATTTTATATTTCATCGTTTGCTAAATAGCAAGACAACAACTACGTTAAAGTTTTTTTAATACCAACGGTAAATGATTTTGAGGCTTTGGAAATGGAAAGTGCTGTATTGCGCCAGGAAAACCTTGACCATCGGTAAAAGAAAACTCATAGCGCATAACGAGGCCCGCCATCACCATCTTGAACAGCATATCAGCAAAGTGTATGCCGATGCATTTATGTGCGCCTCCACCGAAGGGTGACCATAAAAACGGGTGCTGCTTGTGTTCCTCGCGCTTGAAACGATCGGGATCAAAACTGTGGGGATCACTCCACCACTCTTCCATTCGATGGGTATATATAGGCGACACCTGTATAGGTGTATGCGCGGCAATTGGATAACCACCAATTTCAGTTTCCTTCACCGTTCGACGCATAAATGCCGGCACGGATGGATGCAATCGTTCTATCTCTTTAAAGACATTACCAGTGTCGACCATTGTAGCTAAATCATCGAATCCAATGCGGTTACCACCTGCATCGTCTGTGTCCTTAGCCGCAACAATTGTGCGAACCTCTTCGCGTATTCGATCTTGCCATTGCTTGTTTTCTGCCAAGTAACAACAGGCCATTGTCAATGCTGCAGTCGTGGTGTCATGCGCAGCTAACAATAAAAAGATAAGATGCTTAGAAACGATATCGGTAGGAAACACGTCGCCCTCTTCTGTGGTTTCACGAGCAAAAAATGAGGCCATATCCGTGCCCTCTCCCTCTCGTCGCTGGGGCACTAATTGATTAAAAAAGTTATCTAAATAACGACGACCATTCATGCCTTTACGATAGACCAAACCTAGCCCTGGCCAGTCTCGTCGAATGATCGCTAAAGTCCCATCACCCATTGCCAAAAAGGCATCGTTTAAACGCTGTGTCTCACCATCCACTAAGTCAAGCCCAAGGAATACCTTAGCACCTACATCCAACAGGAGCTCTTTAACATGAGGGTAAAATTCAAATTCACGCATTCCGCCCCAATTATTTAATTGCTTATCTATAACCGGATGCATAGTATCGACATAATTACGCATAGCGGCTGTTTTGAATGCCGTTTGCATGATGCGACGATGGAACTTGTGCGCATCAAAATCACGCATCAATAGGCCGCCTTCAAAAAAATGTTTTAACGGCGCGTGATAACCCATCCGAGAAGAAAAAACCTTATCGCGGTCTAAGGTTAATTGCTTGATGTATTCAGGACCAAGCGCCATAACGAACTTTTGAAAAGTCATTGATGTTCGAAATACATCGCCGTATTTTTTTCGATTCTGATCAATAACATCAAAGGGCCGCTGAACATAACTTAAGGTGTAGCCCAACACTGGAATACCGTAATCACCGGGCAAATGGTTGATGTCAGTATTATCTTTATATTGAACGTATTCAGGGTCATCACTGAAAAAGTTAGACTCACTCATGGTGTCTCTGCTTTAAATTGATCGATAAACACTTATATTAGACTAAAATAGATGCTCTACACTTTACGGTTTGTTGAACTTCAATGCTATGACTAGCAAAAAAACATTAACTGTCCTCTATTGTGCTGGTTACAGCGCGGTTTACCACTGAAATGACTGAAAACCGGGGTAATTGATAGTAGGTATTCTATTATGACAGTGCGTCCATAGTCTTAGTAAGGCAAACAAAAGTTCGTGATTTTTTATTTTAGTACTTTATCCTGCAAGCTTGAATCGCTAAGCTAGACTTTTTCAGCTTTAAGACTTTACAATAATCATTCCTTTAGTGAGCGCATAACCATGGATATATACGAATTAGTAGCCATCGAAAAGATTCGCCAGCTGAAAGCTCGTTACTTTCGCAGCATGGATCAAAAGGATTGGGATCTGTGGGAGCAAGTCTTTACTGAAGATGTACTCATTGATACGACACAAGAAGGTTCACCCTTAATCACTAGTCGTCAGGCATTTCGGGAGTTTTTACCGCCAATGCTAGAAGGCGTTAAAACGGTTCATCATGGGCATACCTCCGAAATCAAAATCACCAGCCCCACTAGCGCAACCGGAGTATGGGCAATGGAAGATAACTTATGGTGGCCCCAATCAGCTGGTGGCAACCACCTATGGGGCACAGGTTGGTATTTTGAAAAGTATCAAAAACAAGACAGCGGGGAGTGGCGAATCGCCGAGTTAGTTCTACGTCGTATTCGTGTTGAAATAAATGGTAAGCAGATTTTTCCAGCAGGCGAATAAAGTTAAGCCAAGATCTTTAACTGCCAGCTTAACTATTAGTTAAACTATGCCCGTTGACGTAATTCACCTTTAACAATTTTACCCGAGGCGTTTAAAGGCATCGCATCGATGAATTCAACCGCCCGTGGCACTTTATAATTAGCCATATTAGCACGACACCAATCCATCACCTGCTGGGCATCCAGATCACTGCCTTGCGCCTTAACAATATAGGCTTTAGGTACTTCGCCCATGCGCTCATCGGCAATACCTATCACCGCTGATTGAACCACACCATCAATATTGGCTAAACCATTTTCAATCTCAGCAGGATAGACATTAAACCCCCCTGAAATAATCATGTCTTTCAAGCGGTCGGTGATTTTTAAATAGCCCTGCTCATCTAAAATACCCACATCACCGGTATGCAACCAGCCATCAGCATCAATGGTTTCTGCCGTCGCTGCAGGATTATTAAAATAACCTTGCATGAGGTTATAACCGCGCACACAAATCTCGCCCGGTTCGCCAATCGGCACTAGAGTGCCGTCCAGCGCGACACATTTAACTTCAACACCCGGCATTGCCCGACCTGAGGTGGTAGAAATTAGCTCAGCACTGTCATCAGCTCGGCAAATAGTAACCACACCACAGGTTTCCGTTAAACCGTAAGCCGTAACGACCGACTCAAAACCTAAGTCGTTACGCATTTTATCAATTAAAGCTACCGGCACGGCGGCAGCGCCGGTAACCGCTAGGCGCAAACTGGAAAGATCGTATCCCGCTCGTTTTGGGTGAGCTAAAATGGATTGATAAATAGTCGGCGGGCCAGGCAACATCGAGACCTTATCTTGCTCAATCTGCGCTAGAACCTTATCTAAATCGAAAGATAAAACTGGTAAGATTTTCGCCCCCTGAATAATGGCGGCTAACCAGCCAGCTTTATAACCAAATGAGTGGAAAAACGGATTAATAATTAAATAATTATCGCTACTGCGAAGTCCTACCGTATTACTCCAATGTGTAAAGCATTCAATATTTTGACCATGCGCACTGATCACGCCTTTGGGCTTACCAGTGGTGCCCGAGGTAAACATAATATCCATAGTGTCGTCTGGCATCACTGAAGCCGTGCGCTGTTCAGCTTCAGAAGGAGTCACCTGTTCAGACATTGCCAAAAAAGATGGCCAAGACATTAAAGCCTCGCTATCTTTCTGGGCTGCGTCATCATCCGGTTCACGCAAAAGAATCATGGTTTCTAGAGCAGGCATCTCTTGATCGGCAAGCATTTTTGGATAATCAATGTCGAGAAAACCCGCCACCGTGAATAATAATTTAGCACCGCTATTATTGATAATAAATGCGGCTTCACTGCCTTTCATTCGCGTATTAATCGGCACCAACACACCGCCTGCCGAATGCAGGCCTATCGCAGCAATCACCCATTCAGCAACATTAGGCGCCCAAATAGCGACTCTGTCACCTTTCTTAATACCAGCAGCGATAAAGGCTTGGCAAGATTTTATTCGCAACGTATTTAATTCATTAAACGTGAATTGCTGATGCGCTTCTTGGATAGCAATGGCATCGCCAAATTGCTCTGCTGAGTTTATAACTAACTGGGGAAGTGTCATTTGCTTCACGGTGTTCACTCGCCTCTTTTTGAAAAGTGGAATCGAAGACATTATTGGTAAGATTTTATGATTATCTGTTGGATCTAGCCATTACAAAAAAGCCAGCAAAAATTGTCGCCGTCAAACCGTTAAAGGTGGCGCTAATCTAACAGCGATAAATCGAAATGACCCGCAGCTACAATCACTTTTTTAGACGATTTAGGTAATTTTTTTATCGCTGACTCCGCTATGCTGGCCTGCGATCGATTGGCCATTGACTGCTGAAAAACTAATTGAAGAGGCCCTTTTCCACGCAGGGCTTTCGCACCCTTAACATGATTATTTTGATGCTCGTCGAAGCGGCGTTCAATATCAGTAGTAATACCGGTATACAGTCGGCCATCATTGTACTCAATCATATAAAGAAACCACTGGCTCACTGTCATTCAGACCTTTCCAAACCGAGACATTACAACATCTGCCACTGTTGAGAATCACCCTCACCATGACTACTCGCACGCTGTTCTTGTTCAAGTTTAATCAAATGCGCCAACAAAGACAATTGAGCAAAGCTATGCAGAGAGGGATCGACATCATCGTAAACAACAGGCACAAGATCCAATAGTGTAATACCAGCACGGGTCGTTAACTTTTCTATTACTTTTTCTTCGCGGCCAAGACGATGCTCAACCAACCAGTTGATAGTCTCTAAGGGAAAGTCCATTAACTCGCCATGGGCAGGGCCAATCTTTTTCAATGGGTAAGTGCTAAGCAACTGCAAGGATTCAATATAAGCCTTCATATCGCCACTGGGTGGCACGATGACAACGGTCGAACCATTCATGATGTGGTCGCCGGCCAATAAAATACCCTCTTCCTCTAATAAAAAACAAAGGTGATTACTGACATGACCCGGCGTATGAATGGCACGTAAATTAAAATTATCGCCGGTAATCACTTCATCGTGCTGCATGTGCCAATGCGGCTGAAAAGTCTGGTCTTGGAACATCGTATCTTCGGGTAACATACCCACCACTTGCGCGCCCGTGGCTAATGCAATGGGGGCCACGGCAGGAGAATGGTCAGGATGGGTATGGGTGGCAACCACCCAGTCGATGTTGTCGCCTACCGCATCAAGAATAGCGTCAA
>PBSZ01000077.1 GCA_002726445.1 Cellvibrionales bacterium
AAGAGTATTTACATAATTTTCACACTGTAAATTTATTTCAGTTATGTTACAAAGGGTTGAACTAATTTGGTGACCTATGCGTAAATGATGGTGCAAGTCAAATTGGTCTATTTTAGTGTTTGGAAAAAGATTTTAATAAAACAACAGACAAGGGGATTTTCATGCAAGAGCTACTTTTAAAACCCGATGATTATGTCGGTGTATCATTTTGGATAATTTCAGCTGCAATGACAGCTGCTACGTTCTTTTTCTTTATGGAAAGAGACCGCGCAGAAGGTAAATGGAAAACATCTTTATCTGTTGCTGCTTTGGTAACAGGTATTGCTGCAATTCACTATTTCTACATGCGTGGTGTTTGGGTTTCAACAGGCGATAGCCCAACCGTCTATCGATACGTTGATTGGCTGTTAACTGTACCGCTACAAATCGTAGAATTTTACTTAATCTTGGCAGCTATCACTGTTGTCCGTGCAGCATTATTTTGGAAGTTATTAGTCGCTTCTATTGTGATGTTAGTCTTCGGCTACTTTGGTGAAGTTGGTGCAATGAGCGTTTGGCCTGCATTTGCGATCGGTATGGCGGGTTGGTTATACATCATCTACGAGATTTTCGTTGGAGAAGCCAGTCAAGTTAATGCTGCATCAGGCTCGGAAGCCAGCCAAACAGCATTCAACGCCTTGCGTTTGATTGTTACTGTTGGTTGGGCGATCTACCCAATTGGTTATATTTTAGGTGTAGGTGACAGTGGCAGTGCAGAAATGCTAAATATTGTTTATAACTTAGCAGATTTTGTTAACAAAATTGCCTTTGGTGTAGTTATCTGGGTTGCTGCAACATCGGATAACTCTTCAAGCGCCGCATAACATATTTAATGTTAGGTGGGCTTGCTCCCTGTACGGGAGAAAAAGAAGAAGATCTGCTTGAGAATGCGTTGCTTGAAACCGGCCATGATGCCGACAAAAGCAGCGCTTTTCTTGCAGCTCATTACCATCTCGCCTCAGGCGGAAATCGTTCTCGATCGTCATTAGCACTTACTTTTTCCAAAAAACTTAATATTCTAGCATCTGACGCAATCAAAATTGCTGCCAGCATTGAACTGCTGCACAATGCTTCACTTGTTCATGATGACCTCATGGATAAAGACCAAGTTCGAAGAGGCGACAGTGCTGTATGGGCTAAATTTGGCAATGAGACTGCCGTTTGTTGTGGTGATCTGCTTATTGCAAGAGCTTTTCTGCAGTGTTCGCAGCTTACTGAGCTCGATAAAATTGGTGAGTGTATTCAATTGCTCTCACAATCAATAGAAAAAACGATTTATGGACAATGCTTAGATGTTGATCATCAAGCATGGAGTTGTTTAGACAGCGACAGTTACTGTCAAAGCGTTATTCAGAAAACCATTCCATTATTACTTTTATGCTTTGAATTACCTCTTACTTACTCGGGTGTCGCTTACCCTGCTGAACTAGTCAGAAAGGCAGTGACGCATTTTGCCTTAGCCTATCAAATCATTGATGACCTAGAAGATCGAATCATTGATGAAAAGGTAGATCGCAGCAATTATGTAAGCTTGTTGGCTCAGTCTATGACTGTTCAAGATGCAGAGTCGATGGCGCGCGAAAAAGCCCGTTACTTGATTCGTCAGTGTAAAACGAATGAAGCGCGTCTACCGGCAATTGCCGAAGGTATTTTAACCCCAGGTATTGAGCAACTCTCTATCAAGTTAGACCGAATATCTAAAGGCTAGTTTCATGTCAAAAGTAGTTGTTATTGGCGGTGGGTTTGGCGGCATCGCGGCCGCGCTTCGCATGCGAGCCAAAGGTTATCAAGTGACTTTAATTGATCGTTGTAGCGAATTGGGCGGCCGCGCTCAAGTGTTTAAGCGCAATGGCTTCATCTTTGATGCTGGCCCGACGGTGATAACCGCGCCATATTTATTTAACGAATTATTTGCTCTTTTTGATAAAGATCTCGAGGACTATATTCAATTTGTTCCTGTTGAGCCTTGGTATCGATTTGCCTACCCAGATGGCTCTACCTTTGACTATGGTGGCACGCTTGAGGACACGCTCAAAGAAATAGAAAATATTTCTCCGGCAGATGTGGCCGGTTATAAAAAGCTGTTGGCCGTTTCTGAGAAAATATTTGACGTTGGTTTTACTGGGTTAGCCGATAAGCCTTTTCACTCGGTTATTACCATGATCAAGCAGATTCCTCATCTGGCTAGACTGCGATGTTATCGAAGCGTCTATCAACTGGTTAGTCAGCATTTAAAGCATGACAAGTTGCGCCAAGCTTTTACTATACAGCCTCTGCTAGTAGGTGGTAATCCTTTTGACACGACCAGTATTTATAATTTGATTCATTTTCTTGAAAGAAAGTGGGGTATTCACTATGCCATGGGTGGAACTGGCAAAGTGGTTAAGGGCTTGGAACAATTAATGGTCGAGCAGGGGATAGAAATACGATTAAACACTACGGCAGAGTCGTTTGTTCTAGAGGGTAAGCGCATTAAAGGTATCCGTTTGGCTGACGGTGATATGATTGATTGTGACAAGGTGGTGTCCAATATAGATCCGACCTTCTTATACGATAAGGTGATTGAAAAGCAACATCAACCCTTACTCACCCGATTAAAGACTCGTCATGCGAAATTGTCGATGGGTCTTTATGTGCTTTATTTTGGCACCAATAAAAAATTTCATGACGTACCTCATCATACTATTTGGCTTGGTAAGCGATATCGCGCTCTGCTTGATGATATTTTCAATAAAAAAGTTTTAGCTGATGACTTCTCTCTTTATTTGCATCGGCCTTCGGCAACTGACCCGTCAATGGCACCCGATGATTGTGACTGTTTTTATGTTTTATCACCCGTGCCTAACTTGCAGTCGGGCCTTGAATGGGATGAGATTCGAGACAGCTATCGCGACAAGATTTTAACTGCTCTGGATCAAACGATCATGCCTGGTGTAAAAGACAGTGTTATTGAGCAGTTTGATATGACCCCTAAAGAATTCCAGCAAGATTATCTCAGCACGGCAGGGGCAGGTTTTTCAATTGCTCCGATTCTGCGGCAGTCTGCTTGGTTTCGCTATCATAACAAAGGCGAAGGTCTCGATAATTTATACCTAGTTGGGGCCGGTACACATCCTGGAGCTGGTTTACCGGGTGTTTTATCCTCTGCTAAAGTGCTTGATCATCTGGTTCCCTCGATTGACTAGCGGTTCTGTTGTATTTGCTGTTGTCTCTTGAGCGCATATAACGCTATTATCGGTAAGTATTCTGTCATTAAAGGATAAACTTTTGTCGGACCTTGCTAGCATCGAAGCCATCAAGACTCTTGCCACCCACGGGAAATCTTTTCGTTTTGCTGGCGCCTTCTTAAGTCGCCTTCAGCTCCAGCAGGCTGCTCGTCTTTACCACTTCTGCCGTTGCATTGACGATATAGCCGATGAAAGTGACTGTGCCGCTACCGCGTATGACGAACTTCTGTTACTCAAGCAGCAGCTTGCGGTAAATGACGTAAGTGACAATCCAATGTTAGTCGACTTTAAGTGTTTACAAGCTGAATTAAAACTGCCCATTGCATGGCCTAATGCGCTCTTCGATGGTGTCCTGGCGGATACTAAATTTTTCACTATTGGCCAGCAAGCTGACTTGACTCGCTACGCTTATCAAGTTGCCGGTGTCGTGGGTTTAATGATGTGTCCTATTATTAAGGCAGATAAACGCGGTTATCCGTTTGCAGTCGATTTAGGCATTGCCATGCAATTGACCAATATTGCGCGTGACATATACGAAGACGCTCATTTGGACCGTTGTTATCTACCAACAGATTGGTGTGATTGCTCGCCGACTGAAATTATTGCCAATGAAGCGGTAACGCAGGAAAAAGTAAAGCTGGCAATTAAACGCTTGCTAGATTTAGCCGACCACTATTATGCAAGCGGCCGAGTAGGGTTTCATTTTTTACCTTTTCGTTCCCGTTTAGCGATCGCTATTGCAGCCAAAGTCTACCAATACATTGGTATCCAAATCCGCCGCCGTGATTATTGCTATTGGCAGGGCCGAGTCTTTGTGCCGCTGGTTATGAAATTCGTATTAGCCGTTTCTGCGGGACTAAGTTTATTGAATTTACCCTTAAGGCGAAGCCATCAGCCAGAAATGCATCAAGGTCTAGAGGATTATCTCGTGCTTGAAAAGGGTGACTTATGAAGCATGAGTCTGCCGATATTGTGACTCTTGGCGGCGGTATGGCCTCTTTGTCTCTAATCGTCGCCTTACTGCTTCGAGGCTACCGTGGTCGAATTATTATACTCGAGCAATTAGTTACCCCCAATGCGGATAAGACATGGTGTTTTTGGGGTAAAGGTTCAGTGCCTCGATATTTACAGCCATTAATCCGTCAGCAATGGCCGCAATGGAGCGCAAGCCATAACGGCCATGAGGTTTCACAGTCAAGTCGTAATGGAAAAAATGATTACTGCTGTATTCTAGCGGAAGACTTTTACCATTTTGCATTCACGCTTGTTGAGCAAAATGACAATGTTTCCTTTTTTGCTGGGCAATCAGTTATTGATGCTCAAGAGCAAGCTGGCGAGGTAAGGGTCCGTAGTCGTGATTATGATATTGTGGCTCAACATTGCCTTGATACACGCTATCAACCTGACTCATCTGAGCAAGGGTTTTATCAGTGCTTTGCAGGTCTATGGCTTGAGGCTGACCAAGCCTTATTTGATCCTAGTAAGGTTGAACTGATGCATAATTTAGAATGCCATGGCGGCACATTACAATTTGACTATGTGTTACCGCTATCTTCCCATCAAGCCTTATTTGAGCGCACATTTTTTTCACCGCAACCCTTGTTAGTTGAGGATTTAACGCGAGAAACCGAGCAAGCGATAATATCGCGTTATGGCAATATTGATATAAACGTTCAGCGCAGAGAGCAAGGCATACTGCCCATGATAGTGACCGCGCCACCCGTTGATACAGGCTGTTGGCACTATGCAGGTACCGCGGGAGGTCACATGCGATCAGCCACGGGCTATGCTTTTGTTTCAGTCCAACGCTGGGCGCAAGTTGTCGCTGTTAATCTAATCGATCATCAAGTTTGGCCTGATTATCAGCCGATTAAAAATCGCTACCGATGGATGGATAAAATATTTTTGCGCGTGCTAGCAAAGAAAATGGATATCGCCCCAGCGTTATTTATGCGCTTGTTAGAACAAACAGAGAGTGATCAATTTGCGCGTTTTATGACTGAGCGAGCCAGTTACCGAGATTTATTTGCTATTATTAAAGCCATGCCAAAACGACCGTTTCTTAATGCCCTTTATTAAGCAATGAAATATTAATCGAAAAGAATTAAGTGATAAAAGATTAAGTGATAAAATGCTGATCGATAAAACCTCGCCACCCATCATTCAAATATTTGTTGGTTTTTTAGTGTTGTCAGCGATTTTTATTTTAGCGCATGACGTCTCCTCGGCTTATAAGATACCTCTTCTAGTTATTTTTATCGCATTAGTTGGCATGCCTCACGGAGCGCTTGATGTGATGATGATTGCCCGCTTAGTTCGGTTAAGCGAGACAAAAAAAGATTCAGTGTTAAATATTAATTTTTCTAATAGGTTCCGATTGTGCGGATTTTACTTGCTATACACCAGTGTTGCTGGATTTGCTTTTGGCTTTTGGTTACTATTTCCCAGTGCGGCTTTAATATTATTTTTACTTATGGCTGTTGCACACTTTCGTCATGACTGGCAAGGTTTTGGCGGTGGACTTATGCAGATGAGTTTATCGGCCCTAGTGGTGACTGGCCCAGCTTGCTTTCATGCTGATGCTATTGCGGGTTACTTTCGAGCACTGTTTTTATCTGATGAAGCAATATCGATAATTATTATTAGCATGCAAAGCGTTGCATTATCGGCAGTCTTGTTGGCATTATACGCACCTAAAAATTTATCGTTCAGCCGCTTGTTGACCTTCACAATAGTGCTTATAAGTGCCTATTCTCTTGACCCTCTATTATTTTTCATAGCCTATTTTTGCAGTTTGCATTCACTCCTTCATACCTTATCGATTAAAAATGAATTTGATTTATCATGGGAAAAACTTATGTATTGGGTAGTCCCGCCCATGATGTTTACGTTATTACTAATGGGTTTAGCTTATGTTTTAGTGCCGTTTCAATCAGTTGATGCGCAATGGCTTAGAATTATTTTTATAGGCCTGTTTGCTTTGACAGTACCACATATGTCGCTGACACTGTATTTTCAAAGGGTGATTCGGCGCTAATAGCCGTTGATCAATTTTTTGAGATGGTTAGGTTCGTCAGCGTGAAAAATCGTTTTTTCGCGCTGAGTTACCAGCGGTATTCCTTGTAATTGGCGCTTAAAATCCCTCGTGAAGACTGGCATGATAATCATAACGCTTGTTTAATTTTTTTTCATTTCACTGGGTATTCTTTGATGGTGTAAACGTAATCTGCTGAGTCTTGCAGTCTAGCCTAAGCTCAATCACCATAAGCTGAAACGTTGTTCCTTTTTCTTATTTATGCATTATGGAGTTCAACATGAAAGCATGGGTTTGCGAATCGTTAACCGGTGAAGACGGCTTAGTTTTAAACGCACAGTCGTCATTACCCTGTGGTGCTGAACAGATACGAATCAAAAACCATGTCATCGGTTTAAACTTCCCCGATGTCTTGATCACCCGTGGTCTGTATCAGATGAAGCTAGAACCGCCTTTTATACCCGGCAGTGAATGTGCGGGTGAGGTAACCGAGGTTGGTTCTGCTGTTAACGATATTGCCGTTGGTCAGCGTGTTTTGGCAATGACAGGCTTTGGCGCTTTCACTCAAGAGTTACTGGTATCACCGCCTATGCAGCAAGTGATGGTGATTCCCGACACGATGTCGTTTGATGATGCGGCGGCCTTTAACATGGTCTATGGCACGGCCATGCACGGACTCAAGCAGCGGGCTAAGCTTCTGGCTGGTGAGACAGTGTTGGTGCTAGGTTCGGCTGGCGGTTGTGGCAGTGCTGCGGTGCAAATTGCCAAAGCGATGGGCGCGACTGTTATTGCCGGTGCCAGCAGTGATGAAAAATGTCAGCGCGCCATGACATGCGGCGCTGATTTTGTGGTTAATTACAGCAGCGAAAATTTAAGAGACCGCGTGATGGCTCAAACTGATAACAAGGGTGTCGATGTCGTCTTTGATCCAGTGGGCGATGACTTGTTTAAGCAGGCGATTCGTTGTTTAGGGTGGAACGGCCGTTATTTAGTTGTGGGATTTGCCGGCGGTGAGATTCCCAGTTTTTCGGTCAATTATACGATTTTGAAATCGATTGCAGTCATTGGCGTGGCTTATGGCATGTCGGCTATTGATGATCCGTTAATGAATCAAAGTAATTTTAATCAGCTCTTTGCTTGGTATCAGCAAGGCTTGTTAAAGCCTTTGTTGGATGAACCCCATGTTTTTGCTGATATTCAGCAAGCCTTAGGCCGTTTAAATGATGGCAAAGCCTTGGGTAAGTTAGTGGTGCGTATCTAATTAAAGTAGTTATTACGGCGTAAATAACAACAAGAGGGATAAGCGATGGCTGACGGGCTATTGAATAATAAGGTTGCTTTAGTGACCGGTGGCGCAAGCGGCATTGGTTTTGCAACCGCTAGACAGTTTGCTGATGAGGGCGCGCAATTAATTATTGCCGATAAAAACTCTGAAAAACTGATTAAAGCCAAAAACTGGTTTATCGAGCATAACTACTCAATACTCGCCATTGAATGCGATGTCTGTGATTCAAGTCAGGTCGCATCGTTAATGGCTAATATACAGTCGACCTATGGCCATCTTGATATACTGGTGAATAATGTGGGCGATTTTTTAGGCCGTATCAAGCCCTTTGTTAGTATGACTGACGATGATATTGACGACTTGTTTACGGTTAATTTACGTCAGTTAATGATTTGCACACGTGACGCGATTCCCTTATTAATGCAAGCCTCGCAACAAGCCAGTGTGATATGTATTTCATCGATTGAAGGCTATCGCGGCATGCCTAATATCGCGCCTTACGGTGCTTATAAGTTAGGCATTGAAGGTTTTGTCAAGAGTATTGCCTTAGAGTTGGGGCCTGATAATATTCGCATCAATGCTATCGCACCAGAGACCACTGAGACCGATCAAGTGCAACCAAAAAAGTGGATTAGCGAAGCCAATTACCCACGCGTTAAAGAATGGATTCCCTTAGGTCGTTTTGGCCAGCCTGATGACATTGCCGGCAGTGCATTGTTTTTAGCCAGTCGTTTGTCACAATGGATAACCGGTACAGTCATCCATTGTGATGGTGGCGCATTGGCTGCGGCGGGATGGTATCGAACGCCAGAAGGTAGTTGGACTAACACTCCAGTTATTACCGAAAGTGGTATTACAGGTTTAATCAATGAAGACTAAGACGTTTTTTGGTTTAGCGAAAGAAGCGGTTTAATTTTCTATTAGCTATTTTATTCTTTTTATAATTGTAAGCTTCACTTACTTATGACAAATTAATATGAGAAACGACGAACAAGAGGTCAATAATTTATTATTTACTTACACTCATCGCTTTGATGAAGGTGATTTTGAAGGTGCTGCAACTCTTTTTCAGCATGCCCAAATTATTGTTGGTGCCTTGGGTGAAACTGTCGATTACTTGGGTTTATTGGAGAATTGGCGACGCATGGTGATGCTTTGTGATAGTTCTGGCATGCCGCGAACCATGCATACCTGCACTAATGCAATCATCAATATTAATCTTGACGACGGCACGGCTAGGGCGCGTTCTTACTATGTCGTCTATCAACAGACGGATAGCCTGCCTTTGCAAGCTATTGTTGCTGGCCGTTACGTTGACACATTTGAGCTAGTCGCAGAGCAATGGCGCTTTAGCCAGCGTGATTATCGCTTGATGGAAATGATCGGTAATATTGACGAGCATTTGCATCATTCAAAATTAATTATGGCTCAGCAGATCGACTCATAGCTCAGGATATAGAGCTAGTAAATCGATAATCCTTTTAGTCAAACGGAGCAATACCGGCTTTGACTTTTTCAAAAGCGTCGTCACCGTAAATTTGTTTGACCATTTCTGCCATGTCGGGACCTTTGCGCAATTCGTTACCGCCTTCGATGGCAAAACTTTGTCCTGTCACCCATGACGACTCTGGGCCCGCTAAGTAGCGAACTCCGGCGGCCACATCGTCGGGTTCGCCTAAGCGACCGAGTGGCTTCTCTTGGGCAAACTTCTTTTTTATTTCTGGATTATCAAATAATGCCTGAGTCGCTTTGGTGCGCGTCAGTCCAGGTCTTACCGCATTGACCCGAATATGTAACGAAGATAATTCTTCAGCGCAGGCCTTAACCAGTCCCTCTAAGCCCGCCTTAGCTGTCGTATAGGCCGGTAGCCAAGGGAACACGAGTTTAGCCGCATCTGATGATATACATACAATAGAACCTAATTGTTCAGCTGTGGCGGTCTTCACCATTAGCGGGCTTGCATAGCGAATCAATAAAAATGTCGAAACAATGTTTAACTGCAATTCTTGAGCAAAGCTTTTCTCATCATGCATTAATAACGGCTTGATAGCGCCACCGCCAACGGTGGCAATCGCAATGTCAATTCTGCCAAACCTACGGTGACTGGTGTTTAAGGCATTTTTTAATGCTTCTTCATCGCAGCTGTCAGATGCTATGGTATAAATCTCTGTGCCAGAAGGGGCATCGATTAGCAATGATGCTTTGGCGGCGTCAAGTGCGTCGTTGTTCCGTGCCATAAGTGTGATGTTGGCGCCATCGATGAGTAACTGTTTGGCGCAGGCGCAAGCAATGCCGCCAGAACCGCCTGTTATAAATGCGTGCTTGCCTGCTAGAGGCAGTAATTGTTGATTATCGCGCATTACCCTGATTTCCCTATTGTCCCGAATTAGAAATAGTATAACCCAAGCTGTTAAAGAGGGTTTTTAGCTGCAAGCTTTACTGTAGATGAGACTGTGATCAAAAAAAAGACTATTTTTTGATCGTTATTATTTGCTCCATCAGTCCTGCAGGGCGTCACCAATAAAGTCCTTTTAGACTAGACAATATATTTTCAATCATGTGATCGCTCAATCATTGATTGATCGACATCTTGTATTAAAACAGAGGTAAGTGAACTACCTATTTTCTGATTTATGCGGTTAATAATACTTTCTTTAAAGCCACCAACTGCTGTGACTTGGGTTCTATTATTGTCATTTTATTGGTCAAAACTGTATTTTTGTGAGCTGCGTCACAATTTTTCATGTTTCAAATCATTTCCTATCTCATGATCTAACAAATTCGAGCTATACCTATATAAGTGACTGTCATTTTCGTTAGTCATTAAACGCCTTTAAATAGTTTTAGTGTTAAGGATTTATGAAGATATTTAGCCGTGTTATTATTGCGTTACTCTTTCTTGCTTCTGCCGTGTCCCATGCATTTCATAGTACGGTATCTTCTACCACAATGCAGTCGGTTGATGGACAAGATTTTTCTTTTACTTTACCAACACCCAATGCTCAAGCCGGTAGCCTAAGCTTTATGACTATCGCTATGCAGGCCGATCTTGCTTCAACTTTGACCGCAGATGCGGTCAGTGTTTTTATTGAAGGTATTGATTATGGCAGTTACTCTCGCGAGAGCGCCAATGTCTACAGTGTTGCGGCTGTCAATGACAATGCTTATACCATGAATTTCGATGTTTTATTAATGCCGAACACGACAACTCAATTTTTAGCTGATGGGGTACTTAATGTTGATGTCAGTTTAGGTGATGCTGCTTACGTCAGCCAAGGTTGGTCGACTTGGGGTCGTGCGCCATTTACAAGCGTTGATTTCACCTACAATAGAATGAATACAGCCGAGGTACCTATACCCGCTGGCCTTGTTTTATATGCATCAGCTTTGCTCGGCTTCGTTATTATTCGGCGACATAAAGCCTAGGCCTATAGTTATTTTCGAAGTGACTTGCCCACAGCCACTACCTTGTGCAATCTTTCTTATAACACTCGATCGTTAAAAATCTCATCATCTCTTGCCCAGCAGATAAGTTGTTTTTCCTGCAAAAATATAACTCGACGTTGTTTCAATCTCCTTCATTCTTTTCAACCATCATTGATGTAATATTCATTAATTTTGGGGTCTGGTAGACTAAAATAATTAAAAACATAGTGAATATTGATATGGCTATAAAAATCAATCAGATAGGCGGTTTATTGGGGGCGAGACTTGAGGGTATTGATTTCTCTAAACCCTTAAACGACGGTATTTTTGAGCAGATTGCTGACGCACTTTATCGGCATCAAGTCATCTCAATTCCTGCTACGGACATGACTGTCCAACAACACGCTGCAATTGCTTTGTTTTTTGGTGAGCCCGAGCACAATGCCACTGATCAGTTCGGGGTCGATGAAGAAATCCCTTATTTAACCGTTATTGATTCTGATAAAGGCGATCGTGCCGACTCTTGGCACTGCGATGAAACCTTTCTCGAATACCCACCCATCATTAATTTTTTGCATGGAAAAATCATTCCTCAATACGGGGGAGATACCGCGTTTAGAAGTACGGCTGCCGCTTATGATGCGTTGTCGGATAAAATGAAAACTTTGGTTGGCGACTTAACTGCTGTGCATGATTACGGCCATCTTTATGAACTGGGGTGGCGTAGTGGTATGCCACTGGGGCCGATGGTAGGCGATGCCTTGGTGAAGGGACTTATCCATTCGCATCCTGTGGTAAAGACTCACCCAGTGACTCAACGACAATGGTTAAGCGTGAATGAAACCTATACGCGTTTTATTGAGGGCTTACCGCCTTTAGAAGCCGAAGCTATTTTAACTATGCTGTTCAAGCATATGCAAAAGCCTGAGTTTAGTTATCGCCATCAATGGCAGGTCGGTGATCTATTAATCTGGGATCAACAGGCGGTACAGCATTATGCCGTCGTGGATTATACCGAGCGCAGACTCGTGCATCGAATATCGGCATTGAAGTACGCCAGTAAATACACGGGTATTAAAACGGCTTAAAGTAATCATAATTAGGTGAAAGTAATGACAGCTCAATCTCGTAATGTGTCAATGCAAAGCTGCGATGTATTAATTCAAAATGCCTTGATTTTTGATGGTGAGGGTACACCGCCCAAGTCCGGTGATCTTGCCATTAAAGAGGGTAAAATACTCGCGCTAGGACCTCAGCTGAGTTTCGATCATGTGGGTGCTACTATTGATGCCAGTGGTCTTTGGCTCATGCCAGGATTGCTAGATATTCATACTCATCTCGATCTTGAAGTAGAGCTTAACCCTGGCTTAGGTGAAGCGGTTCGCCATGGCACAACCACTGTGCTAGTGGGTAACTGTTCGTTAGGGACGATCTATGGGGCTCAAAATAAAAGCGGCGACAACCCGATAGTCGACTGCTTTACACGCGTTGAAAATGTCCCTAAGCGCGTTCTGCAACGCTGTGCTGACGCCATGTATTGGGATAATTCAGAAGATTATCTTCGCCATTTTGAGGATATTGCGCTAGGACCTAATATTGCCGCTTTTGTGCCGCATTCCATGCTGCGTATTCAAGTGATGGGTGTGCATGATTCGGTGACACGTAAGCCCACTGATGCAGAAAAAGCAGAAATGGAGCGTTTGCTCAGAGAGGCCATGGAGCAGGGCTATTTAGGTTTATCGACCGACCAAATTGTTTTTCATTACTTGTCGAACGACCCGCATAAAGACAGTCGTATTCCCGCTCACTTTGCTGAAGACGAAGAGTTAAAACCCGCCTTAGATATTGTGCGTGAATATGGTCGTGTCTGGCAAACCAACCCTGATGGGGAGCGCATGGGTCGAACTATCAAGCGGTTTTTTTGGAGTGCTGGTTGGTTTTTTGGTAAGCCTTTGCGTATCTCTGCCTTAACCGCCATCGACTTTAACAACACGCCCGGTATTTGGAAATTGATGCTCGGCTTAGCGGCAGTGATAAACTCATGGCTTTGTCGCGGAAAAATGCATTTTCAAGCCTTAGGGGCTAATTTTCGAATGTGGTCTGACGGCATTATCGCGCCTATTTTTGAGGAGTTAGAATCGACGCGCGAGCTTATTGCTTGTGAGCCCGAAGATGTTGTTGGTCGACGAGCGATACTCGATAGCGGTCATTGGCAGGCGCGGTTTCGACGTGACTGGGCGCGGGTCGAAAAGCTCAGCGACGATACGCCTAAGGTGAAATCGGCCAGCATGGCTGATCGTGCTACCTTTCAAATGGACATGAATGAAATGTTTTTTGATGATACGCCCGTCGATACATGGAACGGCCAATCCATGCAGTCGGTGTTTCAGCGTTTGCAGCAATTTCAAAAGAGTCATGGCGAGGAGGGTGCCCTGTCGACAGCTGAGGCCGAGATATTTGCTCGATTCCCAGATGACACCTCGACGACCACGGAGTTTTTTTTACAAGGTTTACGGCTTTATGATACGCAATTTCGCTGGTGGTTTGATTCAGCCAACATGGATGAAGACATCGTCGAAGAAATTTTATTTCATCAGCATGCCTTGCCCGGCTTCAATGACAGTGGTGCACACCTAACAAATTTAGCTTTTTACGATTGTAATTTGAATACTTTACGACTCGCTCAGCGTTCGGGAGTGAATCGTGTGGCAGAGGCTGTTAAACGATTAACGACCGAGCCTGCTGAATTTTTTGGCCTTGATGTGGGTTCATTGGCAGAAGGTGCACAAGCTGACGTAGTGTTAATGAATCCTGATAAACTCGCTCAACATGATGTGAATGCCGGGCGCCAAAAAATATGGAATGAAAAGTTTCAGAATGAGGTGATGGTTAACCGCTCAGATGGTGTTGTTGAGCAGGTATATATTGCCGGTCAACGCGTTTGGGAGGATGGTAACCGTTATGGCGAGGCTTTAGGAAAGCAGCGCTTAGGACGCGCGTTAAGGGTGCAACGAAAGGCTTGACCTCATTCGTTAGAGTTATAAAGGTTTACTTGGATATGCCCTAAAAATGTGAACTGAGCGCTGTTCAACCTTAGCGGTAGATCCATAGTCAGTATTATCCCGTATCAATAAGTATATTCTTGTTAAAAGGGGCAATGACTATGATAAAAATAGCTTTTTTACGCTTTTATGAATCTTACAAGGCTGTTATGGACGCAAATGTCAATCCTTTGCGGCATGTACCTGACCCAGTTTCGCGTTTTTGGATTATGACGGTAATGGCATGGATGTGGTGTACTGCGTCCGGTATTTATTTGGGTAGCGTGTTATTTATTGGCAGCAGCTTTATTGGGCACCTAGCGCTGTTATTTATGGTGTTTTTTACAGCAGCGGTTTTTTACGATGCAGAGCAGCGCCAAGATTCCTGGCTAACTCAAATAAAGATTGAATCTAAAAGTTAAACGATTCATTTTTTTTCAAAGCTGGCATCAGCGCATGCTAAATTAATGGTCCGTGGTCTTTTTCACGGACAGCCTGGCATGCTTGCTCTAACCTCTTTTCTTAAGTCTTTATCAGGATGAATAGTGAAGCAGTTTTAACCGATTATTCGGCATATT
>PBSZ01000078.1 GCA_002726445.1 Cellvibrionales bacterium
CTGGCAGTATTCTGTGTAATAGTCTCCACATTAGTAACATTAGTGAAATCAGCATCAATAACGGTAGAGGCATTGGTCAATTTTAGGATATCTGTACCTCCTCCACCATTAATCGTGTCCGAAGATGTTAGATTATCAGTAGCAATGAGTAGAATGTCCGCACCCGAACCAAGAGTAATATTATCGTCTCCTGCACCTGCTGTAAGAGTATAGGTACCATCCACCTCCGTAGCAGCGTTAAATGTGAGAGCCGTGGAAGTTAGTGAACTGGCATTGAATGCAACATTGGCGCCTGAAGCAACATTAGCATTATTCATTGTTATGCTAAGCGCAGCATTTGTTGCACTTTGAATGGTATTAAATGCTGTAATGTTAGCCATGTCATTTGCATCAAGCGCAGTTCCACCGCCAGTTATACTCAAAGTGTTTGTAGCGGAGCTACCACCCGTCAAAGTGTCGCCACTAATGGAATCTTGTTCTGCGGTTACAGTCAGACTACCGCCACTTTGGTTTGCTCCATTCACGGTGTCCGTTCCAGCACCCAAAGCTACAGTCAAATTTAGATCATAATTGGAGCCAACTGTTATAGAATTTGTACCTGTCCCAGTAGTAACCGATACGATACCGGCTTGATCGACTTCAGTATCCATCACCAACGTTAGATCATTACTTAAATTCTCTAACGTGAGATTCTGAAAATTTGTGACACCCGTAAAATCCGCGTCGGCCAAAGTTGTAGTGTTAGTAAATTTAAGGGTATTTGTTCCCGTCGCTCCACCATTAACAGTATCAGCACTTGTTAACTTACCGTTGGCAAATTTTATAACATCCACACCGTTTCCAAAGGTGATACTATCATCTCCACCACCCGCGGTGAGAGTGTAAGAGCCATCGTCCTCTGCAGACGAATTGAAGGTCAAAGCTCCTGTAGTAAGCGAGCTTGCATTGAATGAAATGTTAGCACTTACAGAATTATTATCATGCATAGTAATATTAAATGCATTATTACCAACGCTTTGAATTGTACCAAAAGCGGTAACATTCGCCAGATTTGCACTTGTGAGAGAGGTACTCCCGTCCGTAGTAATTGTCAGTATGTCGGTTGCAGAGCCACCAGTAATTGTGTCTGCGCTGGTAATAGAAGCCACCGCTGCCGTTACCGTCAGGCTTCCCGACGTTTGCGCACTTCCGTTTATCGTGTCTGTCCCAGCAGCCAAGTCTACGGTCAAAGATCCAGTATAACTGGACCCTATGACCAAAGAATTCGTACCTGTCCCTCCAGTAACTTTTGTAAGTCCCGCAGCAGTTGCGGCAGTACCCAATGTTAAATTCATTCCATGGCTAGCAGTATTTTGAGCAATTCGATCTAGGTTAGTAATATTTGTAAAATCAGCATCAATTACTGTTGAGGCATCAGACATTTTTATAACATCATCAGTACCAGTGCCAAAATTAAAAGTATCTGAAGAATTAAGACTTGCGGTGGCAATAATTACTGTATCACTACCCGCTCCCAAAGTTAGGTTATTAACACCCGTATTTGCCGTAACTGTATCATCGCCATCACCTAAAGTAATCACATGATCACCAGAACCAGCCGTGGTGACATTATATGCCCCATCCGTCTCTTGAGAGGCATTAAAGGTCAATACTGCAGAGGTCATCGCACTCGCATTAACAGCTACAATTCCGCTCGCCGCAACATTGTTATTATGTGTTGAAATACCAATTGCCGCATTATTTGCTATATTTATGTTATCAAATTTTGTAAGCCCAACTAGATCGGCTGCTAAAAGAGCGGCGGAGCCATCTGCTGTTATTGTCAGTGTGTCCGTTGTAGATCCACCAGTAAGAGTATCATCAGCGGCAATTGACTCCTGAGCTGCAGTCACAGTCAAAGACCCAGATGTCTGCGCGCTACCATCAATTGTATCTGTTCCAGAAGCCAACTCCACCGTCAAAGCCCCAGTATAGCCTGATCCAACAGTTAATGCGTTAGTACCAGTTCCACCGATGACCTTCACTATACCAGCAGCAGTAGAAAGTGCTCCTAATGTTAATACCATATTATGAGAGGCCGTACCTTGGGTGATATTTTCAAGGTTTGTAATGTTTGTGAAGGCCGAATCTACTACTGTCGATGCATCCGTCAGCGTGAGTACATCTGTTCCAGCTCCGCCATTTATCGTATCAGCAGAGGTTAGATTTGCACTTGCAACATAAATTATGTCGGCCGCACCACCCAAAGATAAGTTATCGCCGTTACTTGACTGCGACATTGTAATCTTATCAATACCTGCAGCCCCGTTTACAATTAAGAAACCATCTGCTTCTGCAGAAGCATCCAAATTGAAGATGTTACTCGCCGTAGTTATGTCCGCAGAATTGACAGTGAATGTTTTTCCACTCTCCACATTTGCATCATCCAATACTATTGTGCCTGTGGTCACATCATTTGCGATTGTAAGTTTTTCGAATTTTGTAAATGCTGCAATATTAGCTTTAGTAATGCCTGTTCCATCAGCAGTTATGGAGATTACGTCAGCAGTCCCAACGCCCCCAACGATCGTGTTAGTATCATTAGCTACATTCGCGATAGCTTCAGTAATTGCAATCGTTAATGTGCCAGTATAAGCCGATGCATTTAGCGCATTATCCCCGTCATCTAGGTTTACGGTCAAACCAGTATTGAATTCAGCGTCAATTACTAAGTTATCGCCGTCACCATCATCATTCAAAGTTACAGTGCTTATGCCAGCTGAAGCAGCAAGAGCCCCAAGATTACCCGTCATCTGCACAGTATTTTCGGCAGTCAGTGTCTGTACATTTGTTACATTTGTAAAATCTGCTAGATCAATAACTTCATCGGAAGTGTATGAGAGAGAATTCGCATTAGCACCTCCATTTACGGTGTCTTCATAGGTAAGGTGTGTTCCAGCGAATTTTATAATATCATTTCCACCTGCCGTAGATATGTTATTAACCCCAGAGTTTCCAGTCACGATGTCGATACCCGATCCCCCGGTTACAGCTACCGTTCCAGCCCCGACTCCATAAGTCATGTTGCCTGTCGCTGCGGATGAATTGATTGTTACAATCTCGTCGGGAAGAGCATTTGACACTATAAGGTTATTTGAACCATCAATAGTCAAATTTGTAGCGCCAGTAACATCCGCCAAATCAAGTGTACTCGCGCCAGAAATAGTCAGGTTCAAAGTCTCAACGCCAGTTAACAAAAGATCGCCCGTGGTGGATGTAAGACCATTAATAGTTGCCGTAAGTGAGTCTGTTTTTGAACTACCCCCTATGACAATGTCATCTTTGTCTAAACCCGTACCCATGATGATTGTGGATGCAGTCCCAGAAGAGCCTTTAATAGTGTAATCATTTACTGTGTCTACGGTTACAGAAAGAGTGCCACTTACACCCGTAAAATCTAAAGTTGCATCATTTGCAGCATCAATTGCTCCAAAATTTACATTTTCAACAGATGTGACTTTGACTGAAATGGCTTTATCAAACGAAGCTTCGTCAACTGTCGCAGTGAGCACATCAGCATCAGTGGAAGCAAGATCTAACGTGACTGCGGTTACTACATTGGCACGCAAATCATTGATATTGCCGACAGCAGACGTACCAAGCAAATCAGATGTTATCGCAATAGATGCAGCAGGGGCGCCAATTGTTGCATCCCTTTGCACCAAAACCAAAGCACTCGCAGTATCCGTAAGGTCAAGCGTTTTGCCAATTTTGACGGTCTGCATTCCACCCTGCGTAATAGTAATAAAGGGGTCAGCACCGGTACCGGAATCAGCCAAGTCAGTCTTGTTTCCTGTGGAGGTTGACGTGAATACCGTAGTGCCGGAAGTTCCACTAGCTGCCACGTTATAACCACTAAGTGTACCACTCATTGCAGCACCGGTTGCACCACCAGCATCACTACTGTCAGCAACACCACCTGCGAAGGCCTCAGCCACTTGTGCTGCGGTCGCGCCATTGCTTCCAGCGGTCATAGTCAAACCAGCCAAAATTGTCGTTTTTCCAGCTGTCAAATCAGAAAATTTTATGGATGCAATCTCATTTGTTGCTCCAATATTATCAATCGTATGAACCGTATTCTCTATATCACCGTTTAGTTCTAGTGTAGCTGCAAAAGATGCAGACGTTGCAGAAACACTCGCAGCTCCGCCTGGATCATCCAAAGTCACCCGTGCTATTTCAACATTTTCAACAATTGGATCAGTCGTTAAAACATCATCGTCATGAAACAAATCTATAGCATTATTACTTGAATAATTGGCAATAGCGACGATCGCATCGTCTCCATCCCCAAGATCAATACTATCCACGTTGTTTAGCACATTGCCACTTGCAATCGTAACAGCATCATTACCTGATCCTGTTATTATAGTGTTGGCCGAGTAATTGTTGTAAAGAACCGATATATCGCCACTGCCCGTAGCATTAATAGTCACTTTATCAGGGTTGCTAGTAGCGTTATAAGTTCCAAAGTTTGTATCAACTCCAATATTTGCGTTACCAGCCCCGCGAACGTTAATTGTTATTCCATCTGTCACCAGAGCCGTTGCCGTTGTTGTAAGAGAAGTCAAATCGACAGTCTTATTTGCTGTCTGGCTATTTATGTTTACTGACGTTAAATTACTCAATTTATTGGTATTATCCCTTAAAACAAGATCACCAAGAGAATTGATATTAAGAGTTTCAGCTAAATTAGACGTAATTGTAACTGTTCCAGCATTCGAATCTGACGCTGTTAAATCAGCTTCATTGTTAATAATTAGAGTTTTAGCATTAGGTGTTGCCAAAGTGTAGCTTGCATCAAATCCACCCGATGAGTTCACAGTTACCTTTTCAACACCGGCCATGGTTATTGTCCCAAGTTCACCATCCATAGCCGTCATTTCGACATTTACTTCTGCCGAGTCCGCCGTACCGGTTACACCAGCATAGGTGACGGTATAATTGTTTGCCCGAGTTGATGCTGCACCAGCAGGATCTGAAATTGTCATAGTCGTGGAAGTGTTCACGCCAGATAACACCACAGTTTCAGCGGCCGCAATAAAAGAGTTATTTTTAAATGTGACAGACTCGACACCTGGAGATTTATCTAAATTGAGCGTTGTTGTCGAAGCTGTGGCATGATTATCAGTTAACGTTATGTCTATATTTTCAAAATTAGACAATGTTGGGTTAATTGTCGTACTCGTAGAACCCGATGAATGTACCGCCACTAGATTATCTGTACCAGTTCCAGCATCCAACACATCACCAGTAGCTAAATAACCGCTCGTGTTTGCAAAAAAGGTATCATTCCCTCCCGTGGTAATGAAGTTTGTGCCAGAGTCTACCCCGGCCGTTAGTGTCCGCGTGTTATATCCCTCTATCGCAAAAGTCTTTGAAAAAGTCTTTCCACCATCATCTGTAGATAGAATCGTAATATTGTACATTGGCTTAGTGTCAAAATCACTTTGAGCAATGAGAGAAACTTCTGCAGTTGCCTGATTAATATTAAAGAAGCTGGCATGGTCAGATCCAGGCACATTTGCAAGTTCATATTTAAAGTCAACTCCCGGATTTTGATCAACATCTGTTGTCGTCAATGTGCCGATAGTCAATGTTCTAGATACCGCATCTACCGAAGTCGAACTTAAGGAAATATTTGTTGGCGGTTGATTTAGCGCCGCTGAGTCTACATTGCCCTGAACAGTGAACGCGATATCACCAGTTCCTGTAATGTCAGACTCTGCTTGCGTTGCCGCCAGAACCTGATCGGTTAAAACCTGCGTTAAAGAAAAAACACCTTTAGACGTAGTGGATGTCAAATCAGTTATTAATTCAATTTTATCATTTACATTCTTTATTGCTGATAGAGCATCAATTTTTATCGAGGCCAAAGCAGTATTATCAACACCGGAGATGACGGCAGTCTATGCAGAAAATTGCTTACTAATCAGCAGTAGATCATCAGCTCGTGTTAAATCCAATCGTTGTTCTGTAAGGTTACCCACGTCATTACCGATTTTTGACACTTTCGATTTGACTATATCAGTCACAGAATCCAACGCAGCCTTGAATGCTTCAGCCTCACTAGCGCCAGCACCCTCTGCGGCAGCCGCTAATGCTTCGACAACAGTAACAATCTGCATACCCACTTTTTCGATAACTACGCCAGAAATATCATGGTAGTGCGTGTACGGATTAAACGTTAGCGGGTTTACTTCAATGGGAATTTGTAAAACTTCTGCAATTTGGGCGTTCGTAAAATCGCCTTCTTTGATTAATGTGGTTATGGGTGTTACAACTTCTGCTTCTTTTGGCGCCGTTAGCGTTAGGCCAGGCAATATTGTGCCAGAACTGGTATCCAGAGTTTGTAAATCAGTTAATGCAACGACATCGTATTTCTCCTCGCTATTAGTAATAGTATAGCTACCTGTTGAGTCTGTGCGGACAGAAGGCTCAATAGAGTCGTGAACGTGATCACCATCATAATGCAAAAACAAAATCGCCGCGCAGAGGGCCTTTAATAACATGACCGGCAACTGAAGTATCAATTTTGACCGTTTTGCTTGATTTGTTTGATTCACCACCACACGCAACAAGCGTCAAAAAACCAATAGGCGACAACCCGAATATCAGCTTATTTTTGCGATACTGACTAAGCTTAGAATTTTCTTTTTGCATTTTATCAACCAGCCGAAATAAGTACTACTATACCTTCGTTTTTATAACGGTAAAGTTTGAACATTCTATAACGTGTCGTTTTATTTAATTGTTTAAAACTCATATTAAAGGAATTAAACGCCGCGCCTTTGATTAAATATGAGATTATTAAGACGTCCAATCAAAACTAAGAAAAGAACTGGAAAGGGTAGACTGGAAATTATTTTATCAGACATTGTACCTCCTGCTTAACGACTATACTATCAGGGCTACTAACTTTAACGGCAGACATAAAGTAGTTCTTACGAGGCAGCTTTGTGTCTTACTTGGCGGTTACGGGAATGATTGGCTTCTTTCCGCAAGTTAATATTTTTGACAGTTTTAATTCGGCGCATGGAAAAAACCACTCAACTTTTATAATAAGTTCCCACATTCAGGGTATTGCTTCAAGAACCTGGATGGTTAATGCTTTTTTTAATCTAAAGGGCATATCAAATAGATGCATATTTTATCTCTTATTTCCATACACATTAACTGCGTTGTGTCGCGCTCGGATAGAGAATGAGCAGAGATCCCCGCTACGATATTTTATTTGAACCAGTCCAAATTGGACCGGTTACAGCTAAAAACCGGTTCTATCA
>PBSZ01000079.1 GCA_002726445.1 Cellvibrionales bacterium
CAGCAAAACGCGGGCAACTCTTTAGAGTTTATAGAAAATGTCAAAATAGATCTTTTTCCCGAAGAGGTCTATGTGTTCACGCCGAAGGGCAAAATTTTAGAATTGCCATTAGGGTCAACTGCCGTTGATTTTGCCTATGCCGTGCATACGGATATTGGCAATAGCTGCGTGGGCTGCCGAATTAATCGTCGCTTAGCTGCACTATCGCAGCCACTAAAAAGCGGCGAGACCATTGAAATTATTACCGCTCCAGGCGCTAATCCAAACCCCGTTTGGTTGGATATCGTCGCGACTAGCCGTGCGCGAAGTCAAATCCGTCACTATTTGAAGCAATTAAAAACAGGCGATGCAGTTGAATTGGGCCAGCGCCTGTTAAATAAAGCGCTAACCAGTTTTGATCAAAGTTTTGATGACGTTGGCGCGCAAAAAATTGCCGCATTGGTCGACAAGTCGGGCGCACAGGATTTTGAACAAATTCTCGAAGAAGTTGGTTTAGGTAACCGCGTTGCCTTTTTAACGGCACGCCAATTACTGGATACCCAAGAGGATGCCGAAGCCAATGATATGGCCATTGGTAATCGTGAAAAACCGCTAGTAATTGCGGGTACTGAAGGCATGATGATTCACTTTGCCAAATGTTGTAACCCTATTCCCGGTGATGATATTGGCGGCCATATTACCGCAGGACGAGGTGTTGTTGTGCATACCGCCGACTGTCGTAACCATCAAGAATTACAACAAAATGATAAAGAGGGCCGTGGGATTGTATTGCGTTGGCATCAATACGTTGAAGGTGAGTACCGCGTTGAGTTAAAAATTGAAGTCGAGCAGCAACGCGGTATCATTGCTTCACTAGCAAATAAGATTAGCAGTTTAGACGGTAGCATTGAGTCGATTAAGGTGGAAGAGCGTGATGCTAAATCCAGCAGCATCCATATTTTTTTGGCGGTCAATGATCGTGTTCATTTGGCCCGTGTGATTCGCCGTATTCGCGTCATAAAGTCGGTTGTTAAAGTCGAGCGAGTAAAACGCTAAAGCGAAAGCGTTAGAGTATAAAAAACCGCATGAACGAAAAAAAAGTGATTAGTACAACGGCCGCACCGACGGCAATCGGCCCTTACTCGCAAGCCGTGCAGGTAGGTGAGATGCTGTATATTTCTGGTCAGATACCGTTAGTCCCCGATACGATGGCAGTCTGTGGCGATGATATTGAGCAACAGGCGCAGCAAGCATTTACAAATTTAGCTGCGATAGCCAAAGCGGCGGGCGCCAACTTAAATGACAGCGTTAAAATTAATATTTCTGTGACGGACTTATCCATGTTTGATACGGTTAATCAAGTCATGGCCTCATTCCTAGAGCCACCGTTTCCAGCCCGCGCTTGTGTGGAGGTTGCCGCTTTACCTAAAGGCGTCAAAATAGAGCTTGAGGCGGTAGTCTGGGTTAAGCCTTAAATAGAATAAGCCATTTAGCAGTCGATAAGCTACTGTGCTTTGATGATTGAGATAACGCTCAGTAATCAAACTTATCCTTTAGCAAATTTATTAGGGTTGTATGTGCTGCAATAATTTCGCTTTAATTCGCTTAGTCCAAACAGCATAACCCTTGTCGCTTAAGTGTAAGCCATCAAGTCGGTAAAAGGACTTGTCGGGCCTGCCGTCACCGCCGAGTAGCCCTGAGCTGGTGTCGACAAGATATAGATTGTTTTGACTGTTGATAAAGTCATTGAGTAAGCGATTCGTTTCGCTGGCCTGAGGCCATACTGACCAACGATGCGGTGAGGGGGTTATAGCAATAAATATAATCGGCGTAGTTGGTAAATCGTGACGGATATTGCTCACCAATCGCCGATAAGCCCCGAGCATTTCTGATGTTGGCCTTACCTGCCGAGGCGTAATGTCATTTGTGCCCACAAAAACAACCACCGCACGTGGATTAAAGGCGTTAATCAAGCGATCCGAAAAATGCACAACATCATTCACTGTTGCGCCCCCAAAGCCGTGCTGAATGACACTAAATGGACTCATATCTATCGCCAGCGTTTGCCAAAAACGAATGCTGGAACTACCGACAAATAACACCCGCTCATGATGGTTATTCAGCAGCGCTGTCTTAGCCTCGAGTTGAGCGATATCAGGCTCCCACAGTGTGGGGTTATTGCCGGCATATTTGCTAATTTCGGGCATAACAACACGATAAAAAAGCAGAGTTATGCCCATAATCACTAGTATTGAGGCGAGTAATACTTTTTTTAACATTTTAATCCGATCATTTAATTAGGTATGATTAACATAGCATTAACAAAATCAATGTTTTATTACAGTTTTTTTGGTAAACCAGCAACGATAACGCGTGACAACATGGCCGATAATTTTTTACCGCCTGCTTGGTTGAGGCATGCTCATACACAGACTTTATTGGCAAGTATAGGTCCGCGACGAATTTTGGCGCGTCACCGCGCCAAAGAATTGCTTGATAAAAGTAAGTTAGCAAAAATAGAAAGTGGCAGTAACAATGAAACTGTGCAACTGCTGGGTGCTTACTGCCCATCTAAAGATACAGCTAATCAGCAGTTAACGATTTTCATTCATGGCTGGGAAGGCTCGATCGAATCCAGTTACTTACTCTCTGCAGCTGCTAGCATGTATGAAGCAGGCCATAGTATTTTTCGGCTAAATTTACGCGATCATGGTGAAAGCCATCATTTGAATGAGGCACTGTTTCATTCAGCAAGGCTTGATGAAGTGGCCAATGCGATTCGTCAAATAAAGTCATGCTATCCACACCGTAAAGTCAATTTAGTGGGGTTTAGCTTGGGCGGAAATTTTTGTATACGTCTTGCTTGTCATTTAGAGCAGGGGATCATTGAACGCGCAGCAGTCATTTCCCCACTAATTGATCCAGCTAGGACAATCGATGATTTAGAGCGGGGATGGCGGTTGTATCATTTTTATTTTATTCGAAAGTGGCGCAGATCACTAAAGAAAAAGCTCGCGATATTTCCTGGTCATTCGTGCCAGGCATTATTATTGCAACGCGGATCGCTAAGCACAATGAATACGCTATTTGTTGCAGAGCATACGCCGTTTGAAACGCGCGAGGACTACTACTTAAGCTATACGATTGCGTTTGATCAATTAAAGAATCTGTCATGTCCTGTTGATGTTCTGGTTGCTGATGATGACCCTATTGTTAAAACCCAATGGCTAGATCGATTAGAGCTTCCGACTCATGTTAAAATAAAAAAAGTGGCTTATGGTGGCCATTGTGGATTTATTAAAGACCATCGGTTTAATTGTTTTGCCGATGAGTGGCTAGCTGATAAACTAGTTTAATATAGTTAACCATAACAATAGAACTAATTAAGGAGAAAATCATGTCATTAAGAATTAATGATGAGGCGCCAAATTTTGTTGCAAATACAACGCATGGTGAAATTGACTTTCATCAGTGGATGGGTGACGGATGGGCGATTTTATTCTCTCACCCAAAAGACTTTACCCCGGTTTGTACCACCGAATTAGGCTATATGGCAGGTATGGAAAAAACATTTGCTGCGCGCAATTGCAAGATTATCGGTCTGAGTATTGACCCAGTAGAAAATCATGCAGATTGGGCTAAAGATATTGAAGAGACACAGGGTAATACCGTTGGCTTTCCAATGATTGGTGATACAGAATTAGCCGTTGCCAAGGCTTATAACATGTTGCCCGCTGATGAAGAGGGTGGCTCTGAAGGTAGAACCGCAGCAACCAATGCTACGGTTAGATCCGTATTTATTGTTGGCCCGGATAAAAAAATTAAATTAATGCTGACCTATCCCATGACGACGGGTAGAAATTTTGATGAAATACTAAGAGTGTTAGACTCAATGCAATTAACGGCTGAGCATAAAGTGGCGACTCCGGTCAATTGGCGTGATGGCGATGATGTGATAATTGTGCCTTCTGTCTCTGATGACGAGGCAAAGACTTTATTTCCAAATGGCTGGAAGGCATTAAAGTCTTATCTGCGATTGGTCAAGCAGCCAAACAAGTAAGACCAAGCCAATGGCTTTTTTAGAACAGCGTGCTATCGGGTGCCCTTATTGTGGCGAATCAATTACTATTTTAATTGAGCCCAGTGAAGGTGCTGCGGTGGGCGAGGCATATATCGACTATGCTGAGCCCTATGAATATATTGAAGACTGTCAGGTATGTTGTCGCCCAATACGGATACACGTCAGTATTGATTATAGTGGCGAAACACAGGCCCAAGGGTTTAGCGAAAACGAATAAATTTATAGTTTGTTAGCAATACAGGCCATTAAAGTCTCGCCAATATTTAACTCACATTGCGTATCTAATTCTCGGATACAGGTCGGGCAGGTCACGTTAATCTCAGTCAGATAATCGCCAATGACATCGATGCCAACAAACACTAAGCCTTTGTCTTTTAGTGTTGGGGCGATTTGCTCACAAATCCAGTAATCTCGATCTGACAGTGGTTGTGCAACACCTGTGCCGCCAGCCGCTAAGTTGCCACGTGTTTCACCAGCTGCAGGCATTCGGGCGAGGGCAAACGATTGTGGTTTGCCGTCAATCAATAGGATTCGCTTATCACCGGCACTGATTTCAGGCAGGTAACGTTGGGCCATAATACTGCGCGACTGATGGTCGGTGAGTGTTTCGATAATGACATTGAGATTAGGATCGTTGGGTTTTACGCGAAAGATTGAACTACCGCCCATGCCATCTAATGGCTTAAGAATAATGTCTTGGTGCACGGCATGAAAATGACGGAGGTCGTCAGCTATAGCACTAATGATAACGGGTGGGCAGCACTGTGGAAATTCAGTGGCAAAGACTTTTTCGTTGCAGTCACGCAAGCTTTGAGGTTTATTAATAATTAACGTACCCAAGCGTTCAGCGGCTTCAAGGATAAAAGTATTACTTAAGAATTGGCTGTCAAACGGCGGCTCTTGACGCATTAAAATCACGTCGAGGCTCTGCAAGTCCATCCGTTGCGAATCACCTAAGCTATACCAATGGTCTAAATCATCATAAACCGTTAAGCTTCGACCGTGGCCCTGAGGCAGACCTTGATCCAGCATCAATTGCTGCGGTAAGAAATAAAAAATTTGCCAGTCGCGCTGTTGCGCAGCTAATAGCATAGCCAGGGTGCTGTCTTTTTTTGGATTAATCGCTTCGATTGGATCCATTACCACGCCGAGCTTAATATTGTTCATTGCAGTTTACCTTTATACATTATGCTGTTAATTTTTAGCGCCGGTTGTTCGATACGATTAGAAATCACCCCAGCTGGCTTGTAATAAACTTAAAGCCACTATTGGCGCGGTCTCAGTTCTTAATATACGAGCACCAAAACCGACTGGGTGATACCCCTGTACCACCGCTGCGCCAATCTCTTCAGAGGATAAACCGCCTTCAGGTCCGATGATAACACTGGCTGATTGGGGTGTAGCAGTGAAATGAGATTTAACTTGATTGAATGAATCAGCCGTCGCACGCAGGACCAATTTACAGTCACTATTATCGTTTGGCAGCCATTGTTCTATGGTTTTTAGTGGTTGTAATAATGGTAATACACAGCGACCTGATTGTTCGCAGGCACCGATCAAGGTTGCTTGCCAGTGGGCGAACTTTTTTTCGCGACGCTCGGCGTTCAATTTAACATCAACCCGTTCGGTCACTAAAGGCTGGATGACATTAACACCAAGCTCAGTTGCTTTTTGTATCACCCAGTCCATCCGGTCACCTTTGGATATGGCAATTCCCAAGGTAGTATGCAGTGGCGACTCCACAACGGTTGGATTCACTTCTTCAGCAATTAACACCCGAACCGACTTGCGCGTTAAGGTTTCAACCTGAGCGTTAAACTCGCGACCATTACCGTTAAATAACAGCAGTGCTTGGCCCTGTTTAACGCGCAGTACGTGCATTAAATAATGATTATTGCGCGCGTCGAGCTCAACCGTTGCTGATTCGGCTAAGGCCTTGTCAGTGAAGATTCGTGAGCGACGCATTATTTATCACTCATTATTGAAGACCAAGGTTCTGGCAGATAGCGATACTGGGTTCGGCTTGATTCATGGTATAAAAGTGAATTCCAGGCGCACCTAGAGCGATGAGCTTTTCACAAAGCTGACTGACAAACTCTAAGTAAAAAGCGTTCAGCTCAGCAGGCTTATGTTGCAAGGCCTCGGCACGGTAACATAGCCAGCGAGGTATTTCAGCACCACAGTTTTTTGAGAATCGTAATAAGTTATCAAAATTGGTTATCGGCATAATGCCAGGATAAATGGGCTGCTCAATGCCTGATGCTTGACACTGGTCAATGAAGTAAGCATAAGCATCTGGGTTAAAAAAGTATTGTGTGATCGCGCTGCTCGCGCCTGCATCAAATTTCTTTTTTAAAAAGCCGATGTCGGTATCATAAGATGACGCTTCAGGATGAATTTCAGGATAGGCTGCAACAGCAATATGAAATTGCTCGCCGCAATGTTGACGAATAAAACCGACCAATTCATTAGCATGAACTAATCGCGCACCGCCACCAAATCCTGACGGTAAGTCACCTCGCAAAGCGACCAGACGATTGACACCTGCAGCTGCATACTCTTGCAATAAAGCAATAATTGTATCGGCTTCATCGCCACCAAAAGAAAGGTGCGGCGCAGTATTAAAACCCGCATTAAGACCGTCTAGGACAACATTTTTGGTGTTATCGCGTGTTGAACCTCCCGCACCATAGGTCACTGAAAAATATTCCGGCTCTAATGCCGCTAATGCGAGGCGCGTTTCTGCTAGCTTGGCATGCCCTTGTTTGGTTTTTGGCGGGAAAAATTCAAAGCTAATCGATCTGGCATTAGCACTAATCATAGTGGTATCCAATGATGATAAATAAACGCTAAGCGGCTAAATAAAACCGCTCAGCAGCTTGGGTTTAGTACTTGTAGCTTTCAACTTTAAACGGCCCATCAACAGTGACATTAATATAATCAGCTTGTTCCGTTGTTAGTTTTGTCATTACACCGCCAAACCCTTTGACCATATGTGCTGCGACTTCTTCATCCAGTTTTTTAGGCAGTACTTCTACGGTTATTGTTCGCTCTTCTTGATCAGCTGATCGAACCCCGTACATATGAATTTGTGCAAGTACTTGGTTCGCAAACGAGCCGTCCATAATCCGTGACGGATGGCCAGTTGCATTACCAAGGTTGACGAGTCGCCCTTCTGATAAAAGGATTAAATGATCGTTGCTTGCGCGATCGCGAAATACTTTATGAACCTGTGGCTTTACTTCATCCCACTGCCAGTTTTCGCGCATATAAGCTGTATCAATTTCATTATCAAAATGACCAATATTACAAACCACGGTGGTGCTTTTAAGTGATTGCAATATGGCTGAGTCGCAGACGTTGTAGTTGCCCGTTGTGGTAACGACCAAGTCAGTATTATCAAGTAATGCTTTATTAGTGTCGTTGGCTTTGCCTGTTACGATGCCATCGTTATAAGCCGAAACAACTTCAAAGCCATCCATGCATGCTTGCATGGCACAAATTGGATCAACTTCAGTGACCTTCACTATCATACCTTCTTGACGCAGTGATTGAGCCGAACCCTTGCCGACATCGCCGTAGCCAATAACTAAGGCTTTTTTGCCTGACATGAGATGATCAGTAGCACGCTTGATGGCATCGTTTAATGAATGGCGACAGCCATATTTGTTATCATTTTTTGATTTGGTAACAGAGTCATTGACATTAATGGCTGGAATTTTAAGTGTGCCAGCTTCTAACATTTCCTGTAAGCGATGAACGCCAGTGGTCGTTTCTTCTGTTACGCCGTGAATTTTATCGAGCATTGCTGGATATTTTTCATGTAACACTAAAGTTAAATCGCCGCCGTCATCTAATACCATGTTAGCATCCCATGGTTGACCGTCTTTTAATATTGTTTGCTCAATACACCATTCATACTCTTCTTCAGTTTCGCCCTTCCACGCAAATACCGGCACGCCGGCCGCGGCGATAGCCGCTGCTGCATGATCTTGAGTAGAGAAAATATTACAGGAAGACCAGCGAACTTCGGCGCCTAATGCGACTAAGGTTTCGATTAAAACGCCGGTTTGAATAGTCATGTGTATACAGCCAAGAATTTTTGCACCTGCTAACGGTTGTTGATCAGCATACTCATGGCGCAACGCCATTAATGCAGGCATTTCTGATTCTGCTATTTCTAGTTCCTTTCGGCCCCATTCAGCCAGTGCTATATCGGCAACTTTGTAATCTGTACTCATAGTTATATCCTAATCAATGTGTTTAACGTAATAAAAAATTTTCTTGGTTTACACTTGGGTTGCTGCAATTAAGGCGTCAACTTTATCGGTTTTTTCCCAGCTAAAAGCGGTGAAGGTTTCTGATTTAGCCACGCCTTGATCAAACCAGTGGTAAGTGTGTTCAAACGGTTCGCGACCAAAATGGCCGTATGCTGCTGTTAATTGATACATTGGGTGTTGAAGATCTAAGCTTTTGGTAATACCGTAAGGTCGAAGGTCGAAGGTACTTCGAATAGCCGCAACCAGCTGACTGTCATCAACTTTGCCGGTGCCAAAGGTATTGACTGATATTGATGTTGGCTCGGCAACGCCAATTGCATAAGAGACTTGAATTTCACAGCGGTCAGCGAGACCGGCAGCGACTACGTTTTTTGCAACATAGCGGCCTGCATAGGCAGCAGAGCGATCGACTTTTGATGGGTCTTTGCCAGAAAAAGCACCGCCACCGTGTCGCGCCATACCACCATAAGTGTCGACAATAATTTTTCGGCCAGTTAAGCCGCAGTCACCTACTGGCCCGCCAATGACAAATTTACCGGTGGGGTTGATATGGTATTGAGTGCCCTCATGCAGCCATTCACTGGGCAGCACAGGTAAAATGATATTTTCTTTTACTGCATCACGAAGGTCGTCTAATGAAATACCCTCATCGTGTTGGGTTGACAGCACAACGGCATCAATGGCCACCGGCACGCCGTTCTCATAGCGCAAAGTCACTTGGCTTTTTGCGTCCGGTCGTAGCCATGGCAGCACCTTGTCTTTACGTAGCTGTGCTTGTCTTTCAACTAAGCGGTGCGAATAAAATACGGCAGCGGGCATTAAAGTTTCTGTCTCATTAGTGGCATAACCAAACATGAGACCTTGATCGCCTGCGCCTTGATCTTCAGGCTTGGCGCGATCGACTCCTTGATTGATGTCGGGCGACTGTTTGCCGATGGCGTTTAAGACCGCACAGCTTTCGCCATCAAAACCCACTTCAGAACCGTTGTAGCCAATATCTACGATCACCTTGCGGATGATGTCTTCAAGATCGACGTAACAGTCGGTAGTTACTTCACCAGCGACCACGGCCATACCGGTTTTGACCAGGGTCTCAACAGCAACACGTGCATTTTTATCGCGGACGATAATAGCATCCAGCACGGCATCTGAAATTTGGTCGGCCATTTTGTCGGGATGCCCTTCAGATACGGATTCTGAAGTAAAAACGCTGTATTCACTCATAATACTTATTCCTTCGTCATTCTGATCGATGCCCGTCATTAGGGGCTGGTGGGTTTAACAGTGGCTTTGATGTAACTTAGCATTTGAATACGAAAACCATTTCTTAAAGCGGTATAGCTACTAGGTCCTTTTATCAAATGCGCGGCCGAAGCCCATTGATCGATTTGCATTTCATCAAAACCAAGCCAGACATCGCCAGCGGCTTCGCGGACCCATTCCTGATCGTGCTGGCAAAGCTCAGAGATAAGAAACACGCCATCACTGGCAAGTACTTGAGCGATGTCTTGGATCATGGCTTGCGGTTCTGTGTTGTGGTGGAGCACCATATTCGCAACCACGCAATCGGCTTTACGAGCGCCAAAGCTATCTGATCGCTGACCAATCTCCTCATCGAGCTGTACTAAGGTGCGAGTATCGCCGTGTACAAAGCCAACTTTTTTAATGCCCTGACGGCGCGCAGTATCGCGGCATTTGGCCAGCATTGGCTCAGCGTTATCGAGCGCGATCACATGGTTGAAACGCTGGCTTAGGTGCTGCAAGTACGAGCCATCTCCCGGACCAATTTCAACCGCTTGCTTCCTTGCTGATTGTCGAGTGGTATCAGCTATCAGCGTATCGAGGATTTCATTTAAGGTTCCGCTATAGTCTGCGACATTTACAATGAGATCCTGTTGGGCGGTAAAGCGCTGGCTATTCTCAGAGAAGAACTTGAGCGATTGCTCACCCCGAACTGCTTGAGCTCTATCGATGGCTTGTTGCAGTGATTCGCTGCGAGGCTCATCATCAATGGCCGCAAACAGCTGGCTAACGATGGCGGGGTAATCACTTGCGGCAGGCAGCATGCGTCGATAGAAAATAGCATTGCCCTCGCGTCTGGTGGTCACTAGCTGCGCTTTAGATAGGACTTTCAAGTGGTGGCTCATGGCTGATTGCTTGATGCTGAATAATGCGCAAAGCTCCAGCACGCCATAGGACTCATGCTGGAGTGCTTGCAGTATTTCTAGCCGGAGTTGGTCGGCACTGGCTTTTAGCAGGCGCTCTAAACCACCAAGACCGCTGGGCTTGATTTGGCTAATGGCTTGTAAGGCTTCAGGCGGCATGCTTGGCATCTAAGTTCATGAATTCTAAGAGACAACTATATCAAATAATTTCAATATTGAAAAGATAAATTATGAGCACTTTTGCAGTTTATCTATATTGAAATATATCAATATAGATAAGGCTGTGGCAGCACTGTAAGGTGAAGCCTGCATAGGCGAAATATAAAAGGGATATTATTAGAAGAGTTATTGTTAACTGCATTATATTGTCGTTTAAGCGCTACATTCATTGAAGCGTTGGTCAAAAAACTAAATAGGCTTTTAAATCAGTGTGTTAGAGGCAGCTGATGCTTGACTATTAATGCGGAGCTGGTCCAGCACTAACAATGGCATCTGGCACGTCGTATTGTTTAAAGTTCTCGATGAACTGCTTAGCGAGTTTATTGGCCTGGGCATGGTATTGCTCAGCATCGCGCCAGGTATTAACCGGATTAAGTAATTGAGTCTCAACGCCAGGCACGGCTAGGGGCACATCGAGGTTGAGTGCGTCGATGTGATCAGTAGCCACGTTGAGTAATTCACCGTTTTGAATGGCGCTGATAACTGCGCGTGTGGTGGGGATAGAGAATCGTTGGCCTTCGCCGCCAGGGCCGCCCGAGCCACCCGTCCAGCCAGTATTCACCAGGTAAACTTTGCTACCAAAGGCTTCAATTCGCTTCATCAATAAGTTTGCATAATCGCCCGCAGGTCTAGGCATGAAGGGAGCGCCAAAGCAGGTAGAGAAAGCCGGTTGAATGCCCGCTTCTGCCCCTAATTCAGTTGAGCCAACACGGGCAGTGTAGCCACTTAAAAAGTGGTAGGCTGCAGCCTCTTTGCTCAGTATTGAAACCGGCGGCAAAACACCAGAGACATCGCAAGTCAAAAAGATGACTACCTTGGGTTCACCAGCAAGGTTGTCAACCACACGTTTATCTACATGTTCTAGGGGGTAGCAGCAGCGGCCATTTTCTGTCAGAGAGGTGTCGTCATAGTCGGGTGTATTTTTTTCATTCAGAATAACGTTTTCTAGAATCGCTCCGTTTGAAATTGCGTCCCATATTACGGGTTCATTTTTTTGGCTTAAATTAATCGTTTTTGCGTAACACCCGCCTTCAAGATTAAACACAATGTCGCGACCCCAGCCATGCTCATCATCGCCGATGAGGTAGCGATCTGGATCAGCTGAGAGTGTTGTTTTACCTGTCCCCGATAAACCAAAAAATAACGCTGTATCACCATTCTCGCCAACATTTGCAGAGCAATGCATCGGGAGTACATCATTGTCGGGAAGTAAAAAGTTTTGCACAGAAAACATGGCTTTTTTCATTTCACCTGCATACCGCATGCCGGCAAGCAACACTTTGCGTTGAGCAAAATTAATAATAACCACGCCATCACTGTTAGTACCATCTCTATCGGGTTCACAGCGAAAGCTAGCAACATTTAAAATAGACCACGGTTGCTTATTTTTCGGGTTATATTGATCTTTGTTCACACGGACAAACATATTCCGGCCAAAAAGATTTTGCCATGCTGTCTCGGTACTCACTTGCACCGGTATATAGTGTTGGGTATCTGAACCAACATGCAGCTCCGCTTTAAACTGGTCTCGCTCAGACAGATATTCACTCACTCGATGCCATAGGGCGTCAAATTTATCGGCATTAAATGGCCGGTTAACGCCACCCCATTCAATCGCATCTTGGGTGCTGGGTTCTTCGACGATAAATCGATCGGCAGGCGAGCGCCCGGTTCGAGCGCCCGTGGTAATGACTAATGCGCCGTTGTCGGCCAGTATACCTTCATTGCGTTGAAGTGCTTGCTCAATTAAATCAGCGGCGCTGAGGTCGCGGTGTGTCGTCGGCGATTGAGTGACTGCG